>CAYMHX010000180.1:0-5433 GCA_964390325.1 uncultured Roseburia sp.
AGCATAAGATTCCGGCACTTTGGCTGATATGTGAACTGTAAGCTAAATAGCGATAAAAAGTACAATTCCATAAATTAAAACCTTGCTTTTTTTCAATAACTAGAGTAATATATTGTCTAAAGTGATTGAATTGGAGTGTAGCAGAGTAAAGTGGTAAAATAAAAAAATTGTAACTATTCAGCAGGTCTATGCATTTACTGTACAGAATCTTTATAAATAAAGCGTGAGAAAATGATTTGCGAATTATAATTATGAAGGTACTGGATAATTACAAAGAATTTTACATGCATATATTGAGAAATGCTTAGAGTGAAAGCCAAGAAAGGTGTGCTTTTAAATGGAATTTAAACATTATTCCGTACTTTTAGATGAAACAATTGGAAATCTGAATATAAAACCAAATGGAATTTATGTAGATGGTACTTTAGGTGGAGGCGGACATGCTTATCAGATTGCAAAGCGTTTGAGTGAAAATGGCAGGTTAATTGGTATTGACCAAGATAAAGATGCAATTGAGGCAGCTAGTAAACGATTAGCAGAGTTTTTAGATAGGGTGACCATTATTCGTAGCAATTATTCTAATATGAAAGAAGAACTGCATCGGATAGGAATTGATAAAGTGGATGGAATTGTACTGGATTTAGGAGTATCTTCTTTCCAGCTAGATACGGTAGAAAGGGGATTTACTTATCGTGACCCGAACGCACCTTTAGATATGCGCATGGATGACAGACAAAGTCTTACAGCGAAGGATATTGTAAATAATTATAGCGAAATGGAATTGTTCCGTATTATTCGTGATTTTGGGGAAGATAAATTTGCAAAAAATATAGCAAAGCATATCGTAGCGGCAAGAAAGAAGAAGCCAATCGAAACCGCAGGAGAGCTGACAGATATTATTAGAGCAGCAATTCCGATGAAGGTACAGGTGACAGGTGGACATCCAGCCAAAAGAACATTTCAAGCAATTCGCATTGAGTTAAATAAAGAATTAGAGGTACTTCAGAATAATTTAGATGATATGATTGAGCTTTTAAATCCGGAAGGACGCATTTGTATCATTACGTTTCATTCATTAGAAGACCGTATTGTAAAAACAATTTATAAAAAAAATGAAAATCCATGTATCTGTCCAAGTGACTTTCCAATCTGTGTATGTGGAAAAACATCAAAAGGCAGAGTAGTTGGAAGAAAACCGATTTTACCGTCTGACGAAGAATTAGAAGTAAATTCACGTTCAAAAAGTGCAAAATTACGAGTATTTGAACGGATATGAGAAAATTGTAACCGAATAAGTAGTATCGGTTGCAAATATTGTGCCTGCATAGCTTGCTAAAGTAATCAAAAGTTTGCAGGTAGATGTGTTAAAAAATTAACACATAGAAAGGCATGGTTATTAAGATGAGAGAGGATTATGAAGAAATAAGATATTATACCGAAGGAAATACTGTACGTCAGATGGAAGCTATGCCTGATGAAACGGATTATCGTGAACAGCGTAGAAGAAGATTAGAACAGGAACAGCAGGCAGAAGCCAGAAGACAAAAACGTCTTGCAAGACAAGCACAAGAAAAAGCTATGCATAACAGCAGACAGTATCTTGTGCTTTTGATAGCAGGTGTTTTAGTGTTTGGTTATTTTATAGGGACATATATTCGTATTCAGTCTGATATTACAACAAGAATGAAAACAATTGCAAAATTAGAAACTCAGATTTCTAATTTGAGAATGGAAAATGATGAAGCATACAAACGTATTAGCATGGCAATTGATTTAGAGGTTGTAAAAAATATAGCAATTAATGAGCTGGGAATGTTTTATGCAACACCGGACCAGATTGTATATTATACAGTAGAAAATGATGATTATATGAACCAGTACATAGAGATACCGGAGGAGTAAGAGTGGGTTTTATAGCGAAAATCCGTGAAAAATTTAAAAAAACAAAAAAAGTAGAACCTCGTTTGACAAGAGAAATGCAAAACCGATTAGTAGCAGTATTTCTTGTTGTAGTTGTGGCATTGATAGTTTTAAGTGGTGTACTGATGCGTATTTGTTATACCAGTGGTGAGAAATATGAAAAAATCGTATTATCCCAGCAGCAATATGACAGTACGACAATTCCATATCAGCGCGGGGATATTGTTGATTCAAAGGGAACCGTTTTAGCAACCAGTATTGCAGTTTATAATGTAATACTGGATTGTTATGTTTTAAATAGTAAGGAAAAATATTTAGAGCCGACAGTAGAAGCATTGGTGGAATGTTTTGCTGAATATGAGGAAAAGATTACCAAAGAGCAGATTTATAAATATGCAGAGGAGCAGTCAGACAACAGATATATTGTATTAGCAAGAAAGTTGTCTTATGATGCAGTTCAAAAATTTAAAGATATTCAAGAAGAAGAAAGAATTGTAAATGAAGAAACCGGAGAAACAGAGTTGGTCAATCCGAATGTACAAGGTGTTTGGTTTGAAAAAGAATATCAAAGACAGTATCCATACGGAACACTTGCCAGTGCTGTAATTGGTTTCACTGCATCGGGAAATGTAGGGGTAAATGGTTTAGAAAATTATTATAGCAGTACCTTAAATGGAATTGATGGCCGTCAATTTGGTTACTTAAATTCCGAAAGTGATTTTGAAAAAACAATCAAAGAACCGATACAAGGGAATACAATTGTTACTACGCTGGATACAACCATACAGAAAGTTGTAGAACAGAAAATTGCTGAATTTAATGATGCTTATAAGAATAATTATCGTGCGGGAGAAGAAGGCGCAACGCATATTGCTGTTATCGTGATGGACCCAAACAACGGAGATGTTTTAGCAATGGCAAACTATCCGAATTATGATTTGAATAACCCAAAAGATTTGAGTGCGTATTATTCTGAAGAAGAATTAGAAGCAATGGACGATGAAACAAAGCTTACAAAACAAAATGAGCTTTGGCAGAATTTCTGCGTTTATTATACCTATGAGCCAGGTTCTACAGCAAAGGCATTTACAATTGCAGCAGGATTGGAAACAGGTACTGTTTTTGAAAGTGATAGTTATCTGTGCGATGGAAGTGAAAAAGTACCGGGATATTCCAAACCGATTAACTGTGTAAAAAGAGTGGGACATGGAATGCAGACATTAGGGGAAACACTGATGAATTCTTGTAACGATGCCCTTATGCAGATGGCTTCTAAGATTGGGATAGAGAATTTTGCCAGATATCAGCAGATATTCGGTTTTGGACAGAAAACGAACATTGATTTACCTGGAGAAGCCAGAACAGATGGTTTGATACATCATGGAGAAACCATGAAAAAGATTGATTTGGCGATAAGCTCCTTTGGACAGGGATTTAACTGTACAATGATTCAAATGGCAAGTGCATTTTGTTCGCTGATTAATGGAGGACAGTTGTATCAGCCTCGTATGGTGAAAGCTATTGCAGATGTAAATGGAAATATCATAGAAGAAAAAACACCGACCTTATTAAGGGAAACAGTTTCTAAAGAAACCAGTGAAAGTATAAAAAGTTATTTGTATGATACAGTAAGTAAAGGTACAGGTAAAACAGCAAAGGTAGATGGTTATTCTCTTGGTGGAAAGACGGGTACGGCAGAAAAACAAGAACGAGATGATGAAAATTATATAGTATCTTTTATTGGTTTTGCTCCTGTGGAGAATCCGGAACTGGTGATTTACTGTGTCATTGACGAACCGAACGTAGATGACCAGCCACATAGTACATTTGCACAGAATATTGTACGAGAAATTTTAGAAGAAATTCTTCCTTATATGGGAATTTATCCGGATGAAGAAACAACAGGACTTCATAAAGGATGGGGTATTACAGGTGAAGATATCCAACAGATAGCAACAACAGACATTATGATTGAAACACTTTTAAATAAAGAAAGTGAAGAAAATGAAGTAGTTGAAGATTTACCAAATACAATGGAAGATTTACCGGATGCACAAGAAACTATTTTGGAAAATTTAGAGAATGATGGTGTTGATGAGCAAGCTGCAAATGCAGGAGAGGAAGATGCTGCTTCAAATCTTGAGGAATAATTCTTTGTAAATAGAATGAAACATAACCTTACAAAAGTTTGAATAAAATTTTATGAAAGCTTTTGTGAGGTTTTTTTATGCAAAGAAATAAGACATTATATCGTAAAAAGATTACAATCATTTTTTTTGTTGTATTTTTGGCATTGGGATGTCTATTTGGTCGTTTGGTATATCTTATGATTTTTTGTTCTGAATATTATGGGCAAAAAGCACAAGATTTGCATGAAAGAGAACGTGATATTAAGGCAGCAAGAGGGCAGATATTAGACAGAAATGGAGTGGTTTTAGCTGCGAACCGCTCAGTATGTACGATTTCAGTCATTCATAATCAGATAAAAGAACCGGAAAGAGTAATAGAGGTTTTGACAAAGGAACTAGGAATGTCGGAGGAAACTGTGCGTGCTAGAGTAGAGAAGGTAAGTTCTATTGAACGAATAAAGACGAATGTAGATAAGGAACTGGGGGATAAAATAAGAGCATATGAATTAGAAGGAGTAAAAGTAGACGAAGATTATAAACGTTATTATCCATACAATACCTTAGCATCTACGGTTTTGGGGTTTACAGGTTCGGATAATCAGGGGATTGTGGGATTAGAAGTAGAATATGACAGTTATTTGCAAGGTACAAATGGAAAAATATTAACTTTAACGGATGCTAGAGGGGTTGAGATTGAAAATGTGGGAGAAAGTCGTTTAGAGCCGATAAATGGGAATGATTTGGTAATTTCTTTGGATTATAATATACAAATGTATTGTGAACAAGTAGCAGAGAGTGCTTATGTGCGAAAAGGAGCAGATGGGGTATCAATTATTGTTATGAATCCACAGAATGGAGAATTTCTGGCAATGGTGAATTATCCGGAATATAATTTGAATGAACCGTTTACGTTAAATATTTCACAAGAGGAGGAGGCACTGCTTTCGGCAGAAGAAAAACAAAATGCATTAAACAGGATGTGGCGAAATTTCTGTGTAAGTGATACCTATGAACCAGGTTCAACATTTAAGATTATTACAGCAGCAGCAGCCTTAGAAGAAGGAGTGGTAAGTCTTTCCGATACCTTTTATTGTCCAGGGTATCGGATTGTAGAGGACAGGCGAATTCGGTGTTCAAGAACGACAGGACATGGTTCACAGGATTTTACACTGGGAACTATGAACTCCTGTAAGCAGATATGTATCAAAAAGAGGTTTCTATAAAGGTATTTAAAAGTCCTTTTAAGGTTACTGTTCACTCGTACCTCGTAAACAGTAACCTTTTAACAAATATTAATGTGGAGAATAACAAATAGAATAATGACAAAATTCCTTGCATATGCTATAATAAATAGCATCAAATGGTGCGGATAGGGTAGCTGTTT
>CAYMHX010000181.1:0-5417 GCA_964390325.1 uncultured Roseburia sp.
ATTAAGGTACCTACAATACCTGCATTTAAACCAATTGTATTGGTTAAATAAATCATTACGAAGGATGTTAAAAACGCATAAACAACATTCCCCGCAATATCACCTGCTCCATAGCCAACCATGTTGTACCACTTTAAATACTTTTTCTCTGTCATAATGTTCTCCTTTTCTTCAGTTGTTTTTGTGCCGTTCTTTTTGCTTCATTTATTATATAAAACTCTTTTCAAAAAGCATATATCATACATTAGACAAAATATGCACAAAATGATACACTTTTAAAAAGCAGAAACTTATTCTACTTGTATTTTTATTTTTTATATATACTTTTTAATACTATATAAGAGCTGATATTTTACTTATTTTTTTGTGTGCATCTTTTTAAAGGGCTATGGTATCGTAACTGTGAAGGTACTGAACAATTACGATACTATACAAAAAATCCTCAGCGATATCTGAAATATCGCTGAGGATTTTATTTATCCATTTAATTTCATTGTCAATTGAATACGATTTTTCTTTAAGTCTACACCTAATACTTTCACTTCTACAACATCACCAACGCTTACCACTTCTAACGGATGTTTGATAAATTTATCACAAAGCTGTGAAATGTGAACCAATCCGTCCTGATGTACACCAATATCGATAAATGCTCCAAAGTCAATGACATTACGGACAGTGCCTTTTAAAATCATTCCTTCTTTTAAGTCTTTTAATTCTAATACATCGCTTCGCAAAATTGGTTTCGGCATATCTTCGCGAGGGTCACGGGCAGGTTTTTCCAGTTCTTTTACGATATCCTGCAAGGTAATTGCACCAACGCCAAGTTCTTCTGCCAGTTTTTCATAGTTAGATATTTTTTTAGAAATTCCTTCTACTTTACGCTCTGATACGTCTTCTAAAGTATAGCCCAGCTTTGTTAAAAGCCCTTCTGTTGCTTTGTAGCTCTCCGGGTGGACTCCCGTGGCATCTAATGGATGTTTGCCTCCATTAATACGCAAAAAACCTGCACACTGCTCGTATGCTTTTGGTCCTAATTTTGCTACTTTTAAAAGCTGATTTCGGCTAAGAAAAGCTCCGTTTTCTTCACGATAAGTTACGATATTTTTGGCAACTGTTTTGCTGATACCTGAAATATATTCTAATAAAGAGGCAGAAGCTGTATTTAAATCAACACCAACTTTATTCACACAGTCTTCTACCACACCGCCTAATGTTTCGCTTAATTTTTTCTGGTTCATGTCATGTTGATATTGACCGACACCGATGGCTTTTGGGTCAATTTTTACCAGCTCTGCCAACGGGTCTTGTAAACGTCTTGCCATGGATGTCGCACTGCGCTGTCCGACATCAAAGTTTGGAAATTCTTCGGTGGCAAGTTTACTTGCAGAATATACAGAAGCTCCTGATTCATTGACAATGATATATTGCACTTTTTCCGGAATTTCTTTTAATAACTCTACAATTACCTGCTCGGATTCTCTGGAAGCGGTTCCATTTCCCAGTGAAATTAAGGTAATGTGGTATTTTGCGATTAATTTTTTTAATACAGCTTTCGCTTCTGCTACTTTATTCTGTGGTGCTGTTGGATAAATGACTGTTGTATCTAATACTTTTCCAGTCGGGTCAACTACAGCAAGTTTACATCCTGTACGGAATGCAGGGTCCCAGCCTAAAACAACCTGACCTGCGATTGGAGGCTGCATTAAAAGCTGTTCTAAATTTTTTCCAAATACTTTGATTGCTCCGTCTTCTGCTTTTTCTGTCAAATCACCTCGAATTTCACGTTCAATCGAAGGTGCAATCAGACGTTCATAAGCATCTTCAATGACTTCTTTTAAAATCGGTGTTGTCTGCGGATTTTCTTTTGCAATGATTTGTTTTTCCAAGTAACGAAGAATGTCGTCTGTTGGTGCTTCGATTTTTACCGTTAAAATCTTTTCATTTTCGCCACGATTGATTGCTAAAATACGATGACCTGCCAGTTTTATAATCGGCTCATCAAAGTGATAATACATTTCATATACGGATTCTGCTTCTTCGTCTTTTGCTGTGGAAAGTAATCTGCCTTTTTTTACGGTCATTTCACGAATTTTAGTTCGATAGTCTGCTTCATCGGAAATTCTTTCTGCTAAAATATCCTTTGCCCCTGCAATGGCTTCTTCTGTAGAATTTACACCTTTTTCTGTGTCAATATAGTTTTTTGCTTCCTCTGATAATGGTGTTTTTATCATTTGTAAAGAAATGATATTTGCCAAACGTTCTAAACCTTTTTCTTTTGCGATTGTGGCACGAGTTCTTCGTTTTGGCTTATATGGGCGATATAAGTCTTCTACTGCCACCATTGTTTCTGCTGCAAGGAGCTGATTTTTTAATTCTTCGGTTAATTTTCCCTGTTCTTCGATGCTGTTTAACACCGTTTCTTTGCGTTCTTCTAAATTGCGAAGATAAGAAAGACGCTCGTATAAATTACGAAGCTGTTCGTCATTTAATGTGCCTGTTGCTTCTTTTCGGTAACGGGAAATAAACGGAATGGTGTTTCCCTCATCAATTAAGGTTACGGCAGCTTCGGTCTGCCATTTTTTAATTCCGAGTTCTTCGGAAATTTTTGCGATAATATCCATGTATTTTTTGTTTCCTTTTCATTGTTAATCATTTCACAATTTCCCCCTTTCAAAAGAATATGCGAACTCTATCTGACAGGATTGTGAATACTAATTATAGTATAACGATACCCTTCTTGCTTGTCAAAATTTATTGTCTATAACTTATTTTTTATGTTATAATGTTACTGTTCACAGAGCTATCAGACACTTGCTGTCGGATAGCAAAAGAACATGATTCAGGAGTGTAACTATGAGGGTACTAAATAGTTACGATTTGATATTATCTTTCTTACAAGAACAAATTTTGTGTAATTTTTGATACTTATATAGTCTGTAATTTTATTATACTTACAGGAGGACTCCCTTATGACAATTGGTGCAATTTCAGGTGCTTATACCTATCCTACTACTCCATACAACATATCTCCTATTTCTTCCATTGGAAATACTGAAGAAACAAAAGGCATTGGTCGTGCTTCTTCACCAGAACAATGTGAAACCTGTAAAAGCCGTAAATATCAGGATGGCTCTAATGAAAATGTTTCTTTTAAATCTGCCACCCATATTTCACCGGAAGTAGCAGGTTCTGCAGTAAGAGCACATGAAGGAGAACATGTTTATAATGCCTATACTAAAGCTGCACAAAATAATGGAAAAGTAATCAATGCTTCTGTTTCCATTCATACTTCTGTCTGTCCGGAGTGTGGACGAACTTATGTATCAGGCGGAACTACAAATACCATGATTCAATACAGCAATGAAGAAAATCCTTACCAGAAAAATCAAAAAGCATTGGATGCTGCTTATTTGGTAGGTGCAAATATTGATTATGTTGCATAAATAATTCCTTTATAACCGTTTAGAGTCAAACTTTTTCGTATTTTTGAGTTTAGCTCTGAATGGTTATGATTTTTTATATAAAAATTTCTCATACTTGTTTTTGATAAATACGTCTTAACAAACCACCATATTTTGCTTTTGTTTTTATGAATGTATAACCACATTTTTCAAAGGTCAGATAACTTGCAGGATTATTTGGTGAAACAGTTGCCATAAAATAGTGATATTGATTTTTATCAATGAGTGTCTCTCCGTAACGGAGCATTTTTTCCTGTAAATGATTTCCTCTGTATTTTGGCAATACCACTGCCGATTCCATATGAACGACTTGTTCTAGTTCTTCCTCTTTCATTCCAATATCTCGTCCCAAGTTATCTCCTGCATGTTTCGGATATCGAAATAAGAAACTTCCAATAATCGTTCCATCTTTCTCACAGGCAACTATTGTAAAACCCTGTTTTTCGATATGCGTTTCTACATATGCCAAATCATCGCATACATATAAGCTTTTATCTTCTAGTGATGTTTCTGTACAAACCATAATATCATGTATAGTTTTTGCATCTTCCATCACAGCTTTTCTAAGTGAAAAATCTTTATCAATCATAATTTTATCCTGTTTTCCTAGTCGCCTCTTGAATAAGTTCAAAATTCGCTATAATTTTATTTCTTCTACAAAGATATTTATAACCTATAAATAAGCAAATACTGAATGTTTGCATTAGAAAGACATTTTAAAGTTTTAAAAACATTTTTTTGCTATAAAGACAGATTTGTGTAATATTTTAGATTTACTCATTTATCCTTCATAAAAAATGTAACTGTAACATAAAAAGAAACACTTAACATAGATTTGCCAAGTGTTTCTTTCTTATTTTTATAAGTTTTTCAATACTTCTACACCTGTTGCAAGATACTTGTTGTCCATTTCAAAGAAACGTCCTTCATCTGCACTCTGTGCATAGGCAGGGTCGATTGGCATTTTACCTAATACTTCCATTTCAAGCTCTGCTGCAACTTCATCTACATGACTTTCACCAAAGACCTTAATCTGTTTGCCACAATCCGGACATTCTAAATAGCTGAAGTTTTCTACTACACCAAGCACTGGAACATTCATCATAGAAGCCATGTTATAAGCTTTCTTTACAATCATCTGAACTAATTCCTGTGGAGATGTTACAATTACAATTCCATCTACCGGAAGTGACTGGAATACAGTTAATGGCACATCGCCTGTTCCCGGAGGCATATCTACGAATAAATAGTCTAATTCTCCCCAGAAGGTTTCGTTCCAAAACTGTTTTACAACACCTGCAAGTACAGGGCCTCTCCAAATAACAGGTTCTTCTTCGTTATCTAATAAAAGGTTGATAGACATAACCTTTGTACCGTCTTCTGCAACCATCGGCACCATTCCTTCTTCTGTTCCGTAAATCTGACCATGTAAGCCAAACATTTTTGGAATAGATGGACCTGTAATGTCAGCATCCATAATACCAACTTTATAACCAGCTTTATTCATTTCACAAGCTAAAGAGGCTGTTACAAATGATTTACCTACTCCTCCCTTTCCACTCACTACGCCAATTACTTTTTTTACATTTGAAGCTGCGTTCATTGGTTCTTTTTCAATACCACCGCCACCTTTTGTACTTGGACAGCCTTCACAGCTTTCTCTACTGCAGCTGGATGCACTGCTGCATGTACTCTTATCTGCCATGATAAATTCCTCCGTTATTTAAAAATCATATGCCTCTATTATACTACCTTTTTCTCATTTTTCCAACCTAGAATTTTTACCTATCATGACAAACATACCTATTATGTTATTTTTATCTGTTATGCATTTATCATTATTTCTTCATGGATTTCTTTTACCGTTACTGTTTTTCTATCTATTTTATAAGTGTTTTTCTGTTACTGTTCACTCCGTGACCAGCAACGATTGATTTTTGCATGAAAATTTGC
>CAYMHX010000182.1:0-4201 GCA_964390325.1 uncultured Roseburia sp.
ACCTTCACGCTTCGTTGGGAATGGAAATCTGGTCTTGTTTGGTGTATTTTGTGGGTATTTTTATTCTTATTCTTCGTTTTGGTGGGTATTATTTTTGGTTTTTTAAAATTTTTAGAACCAAAATAGAACCACTATATTAGTTCAGTCACATCAATAAAACCATTGTATTCTTCTTTACATTTCAGATATAATCCCTTTCTATTTAAGCCAGCAATAACTTCACCTTTACATTTTTTGCATACGATACTATTTCTATCTATATATGCTTGAAGTATTTCTTTCCTTATTAAATTCGTTCTTTTACAGTTATTGCACCAAAATACTATTTTTTTATTTGTTGTAATTCGCACAGTATATACTGACTTACAATCTGGACACTTATAATATTTATTCGTATAATCTTGAAATGATTCGCTACTATTAGAAAGCGATTCTATTTTCTTAAAGACTGCTTTCTTTACGCCATTTTCCTGAATAGTATTTACATCAGCAAAAACATTTATAATTTCGCATACCCTTTTACCCACAAAACGATATTGTAATTGACATACTGTTGCAATCTTCGCTTTTGTTTTCCCTATAATTCCTTGACCATTCGGAACACCATACCAAAGAATTTTTTCATCAATAATCAACATTGGAAAAATTGCATTTTCCGTGTTCTGTGCTATTGATAATAACTTGGAATTCACGTTTTCCTTATGAAGTACTTTTACAACTACATCAACTCCTCGTTGTTTACTGGAAGCTATTAATTGTATAATTGATTCATATTCTTTCATTTCCATTTCTGGAACAGACAATACAATTTTCTTTCTAGCACACAATAAGTCTTTCTTTAACTGTTCTTCATAATTTTTCTTCTTTCCATAAAATCTTATACTTTCATCTCGTTTAAACAAATGATTTTCCAGCGTTTCTTCTTTATGACAAAGCACTTGCGCATTTTGCTTCATATACTCTGTTAATTTTCTTGCTAAATTATTCGGCGAGGTCATTTGATTTTCCCAAAACCATGTATTTCCAATCATAATAAACTTACTTTTAGCACGGGTAAGAGCAACATTCATTAAGCGCAAAACATTTCTATTAGCATTATCTCTAAATAATAAACCCGGCTTGGTATAAGGAAAATTTTCAACTGTATCAAAAATTATCACAGCATTTTCCGAACCTTGATATTGATGAATAGTTGCACATTGAATTTTTTTAGCATTTTCTGATTCATCATCCATTAGCATTGCCTTTATCAATCTAACCTGTGCAGCATATGGTGCAATAATTCCAACAGAAATATCTTGTTTTGCATATTGCAAAGCAGTATAAACAGCTATACCTGCACTCAAAATATTATATTTTGAATTATTATCATTGGCAGAAGCAATCGCATATGTACCCATAGTATTGATATACACAAGCGGACTATTTATAAATGGTTCTGCGCTTGTAACTCGCTCTACATCTTTAAGCACCTCCGCATAATTGGAAATCAATCCATGATATATTTTCTTGTTTGAAAATTCAACTATACTTGGATGCATTCTTCTTTGTTCATTAAGCATTATTAACCATGGATGATTCAACAATTTTCCATCCACTTTAATAATATTAAGATGTTGAAAAATATCTACTTGTAGTATATCCTTAACTTCTGATTGGGCAATTGGTGCAAGCTGATTAAAATCGCCAATACATACAAATTTTTCTCTTGCATGAGAAGCCGAAGCTAATATCTGTCCGATATATGCCATACTAGCTTCGTCAAAAATAACAACATCAAACTTTCTATCAATCAACACAGGATCGATAAGTAATTTAGATACTGTTGTGGTAATAATTTGAGCTCCATTTACATAACGCTTCTGCAATTGCTTAATATCTGACTGTATACTCTTTCTCACTTTTTCGCAGTTAAAAACCTGATTGCTTTTCTCTCCATAAATACGCTTACTTTTAGTAATTTCTCGTTCAATATCTTCTATCTGCTTTTTTAGATTAGGATGTTTCTCCAACACATAATTATATGCCGTAGCATATCTATTTTCTGCCAATTCAATATCACGAACATATCCGTATCTTAAAACTTTTCCATCTTCTAAATATTTGTATTTTTCATTTTCTTCTAAATTTTTAACAATCTGCCTTGTTACTACATCGACTGAAATATTGCTATGTGATACAATCAGCACCGTTTTAACTTCTTCTAAATACTGACTTGCTATCTTTGCCATTGTATAAGTTTTACCCGTTCCCGGTGGTCCCCATATAATAGTAATATCTTTATCTTTCACATGCTGTATTGCTTTATCTTGTCCACATATTATTTTATCTAATGAGGTTGCATATGCCAATGCAGGACCTTTTTCATACAACTTCAAAGCCAATGAATTATCTTCATATCTTAAAGTTGAAAGCTTCCCTGCAAGTGCTTTTAACAGTTTCCATGGTTCAACCATCATTTCAGCTTTTGACACAGAATCTCCAATATTTTCTTCTAATACAATAGTAATCTGAAAACCAGAAGTGATATATACTGTACCTTCTATTTTCTTTCCATTTAACAAAACTGATACTGGTGAGTCTTCTGCAACAAATAGTTCTGATTCCATATCAAATGTATAAAAATATGCTTTTTCAGCACTAAACATCATGACACCTTCAGTAATTCGATACTTCCTACCACCATTTTCACGAATATAATACATTTCTCTAAATACAGCATTTACATAATCTTGAAGTGACGGCAACGTATTTGCCTTAATCTCTTCATCAGATATCTGAATTTTCGCCACCTCCAAATAATCATCATCTTCTTGTATTATTGTTTCTTTAATAAGTTTCTCCTCTACAAGAGTATTTATATAGGATATATCTACATCTTCTTTTTCCAATTTTCCAAGCGACCACTTTTTTGAATCTATATAAGAATATGGTATTTGATATTTTATCTTTTCTTCACAATCCACAATATGTAAAACAATCTTGCTATTTTGCAATAACTTCTTTTTGGTTGAAACAATACCTTTGTACGCTTTAATACCGCCATTTAAAAATGTTTTCTTTACCTTTTCAGGATTTTTCCATGTAAAAATTTCCCCAAATGCATTAATAAAATCCACCTGTGAAATATATATCCCCATTTTTTCATTTGTATTTATTTTTATCTCAAATTTATACAATAACCCTTCTGTACATTTTTCAAATTTAGGATTTAGTATTTTAAACTTCATCTTTATCCCCCACTTAAATATTTGTTACTATTGTATTTACTTTATATATTTTTTCTGATAAGCAAAAACTAATTGTAATAAATCTAACTTTATCATACACGATATGCTTGCTGCATTCTATATCTAAATTTCAAACAAATTCTATTAAATATTTTTATTACTTTATAACATTTATTGCAATGCATACATTGCAATTATAAGCAAATTCTATACTAAAATCAATAAAAATAAGCGTTTATGATTTGAAAGGTATAGGTTTCCTATGGAACAAAAGTTAAGACAGATTAATGATATTTCCATTGGAAATAATCTTCGGAATTTAAGAATTGCATCTCACCTCACGCAGGAACAGGTTGTTGCCCAATTACAGTTACGCAATCTTCCTACCTCACGCAGTATTTACTCTCAGATAGAAAGCGGTACTTATAATATCCGAATTAGTGAATTAATCGCTTTAACTGAAATCTTCCATACGGATTTTAATACCATATTCAATGGCATAACCTATGAAAAATAAACTTCTCTCACCAATCCATTGTCATCTAATTTTAAACACTAAAATAGTCTGCCATTTCTGACAGACCATATTATCATAATTACCTATTAAATTTATAATCATATTGATACTGTGCTCTCGTTTGTCCTATCTTTTCTAATGTCTTAGCATTCTCTACTATTATATCAACTTTATCATTTCCCACATATCTTCTTACACGTTCCAAATCATCTGCCTTTTGTTGCAATTCATTTACTTTTCGACCATATTCCTGTAACCTTTCTTTATAAAAAATCATATCATTTGTTAATTTTTCCACTTTGGTTTTTAACTGTTTCGTCTGCTCCATTAAATTTACACATCGGATTGTCAGTTTCTTTACCAGCTCTTTTAGTTCCATTACAAGCGGAACCGCCTTATTATCACGATAACCTTTTGCTGTCATAAATGTACTTGGTTCTGGCAATTGCCATTT
>CAYMHX010000182.1:4301-5371 GCA_964390325.1 uncultured Roseburia sp.
TCTTCTTTTAATTCTTCATTTTCGACTTTTAAGAAACGATTATGTAACGAAAGTGTGTCACACTCTTTTTTTGCACTTTCATGTTCAATTTTTATTTTTTCTATATCTTCCTCAGCCTGTATTTTCTGTGAAAGTACATCTATTAATTCACTTTTACTATTTGAAACAGCATTCTTCCATTGTACAACTTCCACTATCTGCTCTTGTTTCTTTAACTCTAATTCCACAACTTCTTTGGCACGTTCCTGTTTTTCATAATCCAATACGGATAAATGCTTATTGTGTGTTCCTTTTTGCAGCCACTCAATACCATACCGTTCCATGACAACTGCCAATTCTTTCTTCTCCGATTCTATCCATTGATTCCATTCGGTCGCACCTCTAGTCCCACCTTTAAATCCCATTTCACTTAAAGCACTTTTTAAAGATACTCTTGTATCTAATCCTCGCTTACTATTACGGATAAATGGAACAAAATCAATATGTATATGTGGTGTTTCTTCATCCATATGCAAATGTGCTGAAAACACAAATAAATTCGGATTTCTTTCCTGAAACTCCTGCATAAAGTCTGTCAAAATCTGTTTTGCCAGTTCTCCTTCCTCACTTTTAGCATTCATATCATCTTTATTTCCAATCTGAAAAATCACTTCATGAAACAACTTTTCTTGTTTCCCTTGCCGTATCTTTTCATAATAATTGTCAATCTTTCTGTCACTTCGTTTTGCTTTGCATTGTAGCGTTTCAATGCTTCATCAAATAATTCGTGATAAACTTCTTTTATATTTCTGTTGCAAAATTCTATATTATCTTTGCTTCGTTCCTTATCTACATTTTTAGCACTAAATACTCTTGTATTATGATTAACAGAGCCTTTCCCCATCATACTGCTAATCGTTCTCTGCAATAACCTTCCCCCATTTTTTCTTTCAATTTTTTCATTTTAAATAAGATTTTCTCAAATTAGGCTTTGTTACTTTCGCCGAAAGTAACGCAAAAGCACTTCTGACACTGCGTATCAAAAGTGCAACCTGACTTCGTCAGGTTTTGCGCCCTGCCGGGAGCTTCTA
>CAYMHX010000183.1:0-5358 GCA_964390325.1 uncultured Roseburia sp.
CAACAAAATGAGCTATCCCTCTAGGAATAACAATTATCCAACTGATTATTATTGCTATAAAAAATATACATGCTACTATGAAGCCCAAATCCATATAACCACCCTATTTACAAGTGTATAATTCTAATTATATTACATATGTAGATTATTTAAAACAGGTAAATTATGGCAGTTGCTATAGCTTTCTGAATATAAAAAAGCATCTGGATTATAATTTCCAAATGCTTTATATCCATATAATTGAAATTAAGTTAAAATTATTTCAATCTAACTAAAAAGTAAACCAATCTAAATTAAAAACATCACAAAATATAGAAACTGTCAAAAAAGCTGTAACTACTCTATAACTAACACCTATCCATCTATATTGTAAATATTCATACATCATTTCCATTTCTCGAAGTTGGGAAAAGAAAAATTCCACCTGAATATCATCTCTAAAATTATCTTTTAGCATATTTACAATCGTATTCGATAGAAAATATAAATTTTCTTCATATTGCCAATTATTTTTATAATTTAATTCCTCTTCATCAAAATCTTCTCTTTTAAATTTGTCAATTAATTCAAAGATATTATTTACCTTCATCTTTTCTGGTTCACTATGAGCTATACCCTCCTTAGCATTACAATAATACCAAGCATCGTGTCCCGACAATTCACTTATCTTTGGAAATGATGTATTAGAAATCATCGTCCTATTTAGCGTATGCATATATAATTCTTCATAAGTACCAAAAACAGGGGAAGCATACACCAATAAAGCCCTATGTCTTAACTTATGTTCTAGCATCTCCAAAATTATATGCTGACGTTGATTTATTTTAAAAGAATAATGCTTAGTATTATAAACAGATTTATATTCACCATCATGAACATATGGTCTTTTAGCCTGTATAAATAAATTCAACCTAAACGTAGGAAGTATTCTTTTTTTCTTAATTTTCTTCCATATGTAACCCATATTGTAATCATTCAAAATTACACCCTTAGGCACAAATCCACCAAATCTTGCCCAAAATTCAGAAGAATTGATATTACCAGAATAATCAATTCCTATATGAGCCTCAAAACATTGACCAGGTGTCCAAACATCACACTTTCCTTCTTCCAATTGATTGTATAATGGCTTTTCAAACTCTTTTTCTTCAAATTCTGCATATCCCATAATTTTATTAACTCCACTACATCAATATTTGTATATCACTTCTACTCCTGAAAATTCTCGTTCATTACATTTGTCTTTCTATATTATAACAATCAGCACCATCTATCCGCAATACTATAATTTATAAAATATATTTTTACCCATTCTCTAAATCTCCACCACAAAAAGAAAAAAGACCATGCATCTCTGCACAGTCCTTTCCCTAACAAATCAAAATATATCAAAGGAATAAACCTATGATTACTTAATATAACACAAATCTGGTAACATTACCATCAAATTTTCCGCATTACACTATTCTAACTCTTCGATTTCCTTATCCTACTGTATTGCATCCTTTGTAAGCAATAATAAATATTCTTACGCTTACTACAATAATATAAGTACTCCACATTTATAATTATTGTAGTAATTCTTTTCGAAGACTTTTGCTAATCCATTCTTCAAATTCTTTCTTAGGAATCAAATATCTTTTCCCGATTTTGATAACAGGAAATGTCGGCAGTTTCAATAATTTGTATACATTATTTTTACCAAGTCCTAATATTTGTTGTACGTCCTTAATATTATATACAACTTTCTCTACTTCATTTTCTTTTTTCTCTTCCATATGATTCACCTCTATTAACAACAGCAAAAACTTATCTGTAATATCCCACTATTATATTAGTATATCTTAATTCATGTTCTTTATACAATTCTTTCACATAAATGATATTTTAATAGCCTTTCCTTTTTGTCTATAATTCTACTCTCACATTCCTCTTTAGTATATTGCACACTCTCATACTTTGCTTTAACTTCTCCAATACGCTTAGTATCAAATATAAAAAGGTCTGATAATTTCAGTCTATAGGATACTTCATTGTCTCTATTAAGAGAGGCAATAATGCAAATATCAGCGTCATCATGTTCCTTTAAATATTTCTGATTTCCTCATATAATGCACTTAATTTTGTTCTTCTAAATGTGCACATACTATCTCACTCCTTCTCTTCTAAACAAATATCCCTGTGTATCATTCCAAAATATTCTTTCAAACCATTCCACTGTCATATCATCCGCTGACAATTTTACCTTCAAAGCCTCTTTTATGCTCTCACAGGCTTCTTGCTTCAAACGATTACTTTCCCAAATTTCCTCTGTTGTAATATCTTCTATATTAATTGCTGCCATTACTTTATTTCCTCTTTCCCTTTCTTTTCTCAACAGCGCGCTGAATATAATCATCAACCCATTCCTTAGTTTTGTTTTGATGGACTGCTTTACCACCATATTTAGCATCATAAAGCGTGTATTTTCCATCGATTTCTATGATTGTTAATCTATAATCTTTGTAATATACCATAGGCTCACGCTCCCTCTATTGTCTTAAATATTTCCATAATCTCACTTATCTTTTTATTTCTATACTCTACTGGAAGATTATCAACATTATAAAATGGTCTTTCTGAATCTTTTACCTCCACAACTGCGTCTCGTAAAATCAGATTATATTCCATTTTGAAATCTTCATCAGTAAATACGATAATATGTTCCGTGTCATTTACCACATATGAAATATTTCTTTCCTGCAAGGCTTCTTCTATTGCCTTATATTTCTCCATATGACGTAAAATATCTGGACACTCGATTTTGAAAAATGGACTAAATACATTACAATACACTTTGAAAATCTCTATAAACTCATATACCATAGGTCTTATATTGTTTGAAAAGATTTCCTCTGTTGCACATGGAATATTATTATACATACCGCCACATACATATAATTCTCCATCTTTTAACCGAAACCCACGCTCACATATATCATCATTTCTTAATTTTATATGTAAGTAATCTTTCTCGAAAAACCAATCAGTAAATCCATAATTATATGCTTTTCTAATATTCTTATTTTTAGCAACCCATTCTTCCAAGAATTTAAAAAATCTTGCATTGCCTTTTTATAATCCTGAAAATATTTTCTTGTGTAAGAATATGGTTTTCCTAAATAATAATTCAATAATTCATCTAAAACATTGCGATTATAATGTGAGTTGTGTTGCATAAAATCGTTGTTGAACGTGTAATTTATATGATATCCTGCATCTTTGCAATCTCTATCACATATCCGTGTCCACTCATTGTAAAAGTCAGGAGCATCAATATGTTCTAAAAATTTTTTGTCAAACAGTTCTTCATTCCATAAAGTAGTAAATAAATCTTCTATGCACCCTATCCCCAAATAACCATCTTTGATGTATGGCACATAACTTTTAAAATCTGCTCTGTGAATTGTGTGAACCGTTCTAATTGCTTTAGTATCTACGCAAACGTGTTGAAAATCCGCAAAATGCTCATTAAACCAAGACCATTTCCCATAAGAAATATCTTCTTCAGATTCTTTTTTTAACAATGATTTCCACGCATTTTTTACACTTTCTAACTTTCTTTTTGCTGAAATTATCGCATTACTTGTTAAATCAAATACTATATCTTCTGGCTCTACATACCCTATATTAATATTTTCCATAATCATCCAATGAGAAAAATGTACTCCATGAAAGCCGCCAATATTGCAATATGAAACGTAATTAATTCCGTTTTCTTTACAACATTCAATCCATCTTTTATCCTTTTCAAATAATCTAACTGCTTTATGACGCTTAAACGGAATTTGTTGCATTTCAACAACTGGAATCTTCCCATGTTTTACTATGGTTATAAGTGGATTTTCTTTTGTAATATCCACTTCAAATAATGTGTTCTTTCGTGCCATTTACACCTACTCCATTCTTTGAAACATCACATCAAAATCATCTGCTATTTTTAATGCAGTATCATAATTTATAACAGAATTCAACTGCACCAATTCACCCTTCAAGAATAATTTGCTTACTATCTGGGCTGGCTTAGTATCTATCTTTTCTGCCAATTCTTTAATTGTCAAAAGGTTAGGTATACACACCTTTTTCAATTCCCTACTGCATGGAGTTGTTTCTAAAAAATCCGACCACTTAACTTCATCAATCGGATTGCAGTTTTCAACATATTCTTCTGCTTGTTCCAAATCCTCAACATCATCAACAACAATTTTTCCACGTCTTATTACTTCAATTTCATATGTTGCCATCTTATATATCTCCTTTACTTATAAAACTTGTCCTATCTTCTCTGTAAAAGATATTTCAAATCCATCCAACAATTTTTCAACTGTAGCCACCTCTGTTTCATCAATGTAAACTCTGAAACAGTTGTTTTCCACATACAAACTTTCGCATTCTCTATCATAACCAATATGAACATATTTCGTTCCATTTAACTCGTACTTTTCAAAAAATTCTCCTTCTGGCAATACATTTTTATATCCATTTTCATCAATGTATAACCACATTCCTTCTTTTATTTCTGTAAACTTATAGTATTTTCCACAATGCTCTACTGTATGAGGTGGTTTTATCTTCTCATAATAATCTTTAGATATCTCATTTATTAATACAGGAAATATAACAGAATATCTGTTGTTTACCATATTTATAATTGCTTCTTCCTTTGAAATAAATATTCTGTCTCCATAAAGTACTCTATGTCCAACACACCAAGCATCTTCCATTCCCTCTTGATACTTAACAGCTTTAATAGTAGTTCTTCTATGTTGATACTCTTTCATTTGGTCTATTACAAATTGCTTCATTTTAGATATCCTCACTTTCCACCACTCTTAGGTTAATTGCCTGACGCTTTGTATTATCCGTTCCTATTTTCCAACACCAATTAAAGGTTACTTTCTCGCCCTTCAATAAGTGTTTTCTATGTCTGCCCTCGTCCATAGAAGCTGATACAATATCCTTGTAATGAATAAAATATGTTTCGCAATCTACACCACAGATAACTCCATATCCCAAGCGGTCACTATACCACAATACTTTTCCTTCAAAAACAATTATATTATCTACCACCATCTAAACTTCCTCTCTTTCATAATTATTTCCATTACTTTATTTTTCCATCTTCACATATTTATACCCGACAACGCAAATTGCCCTCGGACTATTCGGCTTTACTTTTATCCGTCCCTCAATTTCCAATTGCATCAAATGATGTGCTACTCTACCATTAGAAATTTTTACTACCTGAGCTATTTCTCTTATTGTGGGTGCAAATCCATTTTCCATTATGTAATCCACAATAAACTGATATATTTTTTC
>CAYMHX010000184.1:0-5325 GCA_964390325.1 uncultured Roseburia sp.
TGCATCCCCCGGAGGGGCTATATATGAGGCGAAGTTTTTAATCGCCGAATATATATGAAGGTTCGGAATAGTTACTATAAATTTATCATTGAGAAAAACGAAACTTTTGAACAAATTTGTTTATATAATGTAAATATTTCTATTTTTATGCAATTTTTTTCAATCATAGAAATGATAGAATTAAGAGGAAAAACGAGATGAGGATACTAGGATTAGACAGTTCAGGTCTTGTAGCAAGTGTTGCCATTGTAGAGGACACAGAGCTTCGAGGCGAATACACCATTAATTATAAAAAAACACATTCGCAAACATTGCTCCCAATGTTAGATACCGTAGCAAAAATGATAGAATTAGATTTAAATACCATAGATGCAATTGCAGTTGCAGGAGGACCAGGGTCTTTTACAGGACTTCGCATCGGTTCTGCCACGGCAAAGGGATTAGGTCTTGCATTACAAAAACCAATCATCCACGTTTCAACCGTTGAGGCATTGGCATATAATTTAGCAGGTCATAGAGACATGGTATGTCCATTGATGGATGCCAGAAGAAATCAGGCATATACAGGTCTGTATTCTTTCGACGGAAATCAAATGCAGACCATCTGCCCTCAGTGTGCAGTTGGAATTGAAGAAATTATAGAAAAAGTAAACGAACAGAATCGTGCAGTTGTATTTTTAGGAGACGGAGTACCTGTTTTTACTTCCTATATAGAAGAACATTGTAAAGTACCATACACCTTTGCACCAGCCCACTTAAATAAGCAGAGAGCAGGAGCAGTAGCAGCTTTAGGTATGCTTTTCTATAAAAAAGGAATCTTTGAAAGTGCCACAGACCATAAACCAGACTATTTACGCATATCTCAAGCAGAACGTGAATTAAAGGAAAAAATATCCGCAAACTTATAATAGTACACGATTTTAACTAAAAACTTTATGGGGTTTCCTGCGAGAATTGTTAGAGATAAAAATAAAAAATGGGAAAATAAACATGAAAATCAGAAGAATGACAACATTAGACTGTAAAGCAGCAGCAGAATTAGAAAAAATAATTTTTTCACAGCCATGGAGTGAACAGGGATTTTTAGATGCAATTTCTATGGAACAAAATATTTTTCTGATTGCAGAAGAAACGGGAGAATTATGTGGCTATATCGGAATGTATCAAGCTTTGGATGAAGGAGAAATTACAAATGTAGCAGTAAAATCTGAGAAAAGAAATGCAGGAATTGGAAAAATATTAATACAGGAGGCAATCAAACAGGCAAAAGAGCAACAAATAAAACAGATTGTATTAGAAGTACGCATTTCAAATACTCCGGCAATCCACCTATATGAGAAATGTGGATTTATAAATTGTGGTATCCGAAAAGGCTTCTATGATTTCCCAAAGGAAGATGCATATATTATGGTGTACGATTGTATGGTGTCAGATTAAAAGTTTTTTGCTATATATTCAGCGATAAAAAACTTCGCCAAATATATAGTTCTTTGAGGGATGCACACACGCACCAATATGAAACATGATGCAGGCGACAATTTTTAATCACCGCCTATATATAGCCGAATTTAGAAAGGGACATAAAAAATGTCAGAAAAAAAGATATTCTGCAACAGATGTGGCAAAGAAATCTGTGTAGAAGAATATATAGAGAAAGCAGACTATCTAAAAATTCAAAAAAACTGGGGATATTTTTCAAATAAAGATGGCATTTGCCATAAAATGAATATTTGTGAAGACTGCTATGATGAAATGATAGCAGAATTTCAAATTCCTCCAATTATAGAGGAAAATACAGAACTATTATAATAAAGAAGGAGAAATTATGTTAGATGTATGTCTTTTAGGAACAGGTGGTATGATGCCCCTTCCAAGACGGTGGCTGACAGCCGCATTAATGAGATATAATGGAAGCAGTTTATTAATTGACTGTGGAGAAGGTACACAGATTGCTATGAAAGAAAGGGGATGGAGTTTTAAGCCGATAGATGTGATTTGTTTTACCCATTACCATGCAGACCACATCAGCGGATTACCAGGTCTGCTTCTTACTATGGGAAATGCAGAAAGAACCAAACCCTTAACCATGATAGGACCAAAAGGATTAGAAAGAGTCGTAAATGCATTGCGTACTATTGCTCCGGAACTTCCATTTGAAATGAAATTTATAGAAATAACCGAACCGGAAACTGATATAGAAATTAACGGTTATCATATTCACGCATTCAAAGTAAATCATAATATTATCTGTTATGGTTACAGCATAGAGATTAAGCGGGCAGGACGTTTTGATGTAGAACGGGCAAAGATAAATCAAATTCCACAGCGTATGTGGAGTCGTTTGCAAAAAGGTGAAACCATAACAACAGAAGAAGGAATGGTGTATACACCGGATATGGTTTTAGGTGCAGCAAGAAAAGGAATTAAAGTAACCTACTGTACCGATACCAGACCAACAGAAGGAATTGTAAAATCAGCAGAAGGCTCCGATTTATTTATTTGTGAAGGAATGTACGCAGAAAAAGAAAAAATTGCAAAAGCAAGACAATACAAACACATGACCTTCTACGAAGCAGCAGATATGGCAAAGAGGGCAAATGTAAAAGAAATGTGGCTGACTCATTTTTCACCGTCACTGGTTCGTCCCGAAGAATATATGTCGGAGGTGAAAAATATTTTTTCACAGACCTTTTTGGGGAAAGACGGCAAAACGGTAGAATTGACCTTTGAGGAAGAAGATTTAAAGTAAATCATCATAGATAGTTACGATAAAATAATAGGAAAAACAGGAGGGAGTAAAATTGAAAAAATCAAGAATAGTTATCATTGTATTA
Source organism: uncultured Roseburia sp. (assembly GCA_964390325.1). GTDB lineage: Bacteria > Bacillota > Clostridia > Lachnospirales > Lachnospiraceae > Roseburia. The sequence goes on from CAYMHX010000184.1 coordinate 2,835, forward strand.
CTTTGTGCAGGTCTTTTGATAGGTGGTTACGCATACTGGCTAAACAATAATAATGCATCATCCGAAAATATAGAGCTTACAAAGGTACAGCAGCTTATCACAAAGGATTTAGAAAAGAATTATCCAAAGACTCCAAGAGAAGTTATTAAAATGTATAGTGAAATCATCAGTTGCTTTTATAATGATGAATATACTGAAAAAGAGTTGGAAGCATTAGTAGACCAAACTTTGCTTTTAATGGATGAAGAACTTGCTGCAAATAATCCGAAAGATGATTATTTTAAAGCAGTAAAAGAAGAAATTACAGAATACAGAAGTGCAGAAAGAACGATTGTTTCTTATACTCTGCCAAGCAGCAATGAAGTGCAATTCCGTACCGTAGATGAGAGAGAATGTGCATATGTAGAAACTTCTTATTTTATAAAAGAAAAGAGTTCCTATGAAAAAACATATCAGACCTATGTAGTTAGAAAAGATGCAGATGGAAACTGGAAAATATTAGTATTTTATAAGACAGAAGGAGAAGCTTCTGATGAAGAATAAAGAAATAAAAATATTAGCAATTGAAAGTTCCTGTGACGAAACCGCAGCAGCAGTAGTTGTAAATGGGAGAGATGTACGCAGTAATGTAATATCTTCTCAAATTGATTTACATACCTTATATGGAGGTGTTGTTCCGGAAATCGCTTCCAGAAAACATATTGAAAAAATAAATCAGGTAATTGAACAAGCATTATTAGAAGCAGAGTACACCTTAGATGATATGGATGCAATCGCTGTCACATATGGTCCTGGACTGGTTGGTGCATTGTTAGTGGGGGTTGCCGAAGCAAAAGCCATTAGTTATGCCAAAAATAAGCCGTTAATAGGTGTACATCATATTGAAGGACATATTTGTGCCAATTATATTGAAAACAAAGAATTAGAACCTCCATTTTTATGTTTGGTAGTATCTGGAGGCCACACCCATCTTGTAAGAGTCTGCGATTATGGCAAATATGAAATATTAGGCAAAACCAGGGATGATGCAGCAGGGGAAGCATTTGATAAAGTAGCTCGTGCAATTGGCTTAGGCTACCCGGGTGGGCCAAAAATTGAAAAAGTTTCCCATGAAGGAAATCCTCATGCTATAGAATTCCCTCGTGCAAAAATAAATGACGGACCGTATGATTTTAGTTTTAGCGGATTAAAATCAGCAGTATTAAATTATATCAACGGCTGTAATATGAAAGGAATTGAAATTGTACAGGCAGATGTAGCGGCTTCTTTTCAGAATGCAGTCATTGATGTATTGGTTGCAAATGCAATGCGTGCAATCGATGAATTTGGAATGAATAAATTTGCAATCGCAGGTGGGGTGGCATCAAATCGTACTTTAAGAGAAGCCATGCAGAAAGCCTGTGAGAAAAAAGGTGTGGAATTTTATCATCCATCTCCGATTTACTGTACAGACAACGCAGCAATGATTGGTGCCGCAGCTTACTATGAATATCTTGCAGGAAAAAGAGATGGACTAGACCTAAACGCTATTCCAAACTTAAAACTAGGAGAAAGATAGGATATTATGAAAACAACAGCAATTGTTTTAGCAGCAGGTTCAGGAAAACGTATGAACTCAGAAGTTCATAAACAGTATCTTTTAATAAAAGAAAAACCAGTATTATATTACTCATTAAAGGCCTTTGAAGACAGCCAAATTGATGAGATTATATTGGTAGTAGGTGCAGGAGAAGTAGAATATTGTAAAAAAGAAATCATAGAGAAATATGGTTTTTTAAAAGTTCGTGCAATCGTAGAAGGTGGAAAAGAACGTTATCATTCTGTCTATGAGGGGTTAAAAGCAGCGAAAGAAACGGATTATGCCTTAATCCATGATGGAGCAAGACCGTTTGTGACACAGGAAATTATCAGCCGTACCATAGAAGCTGTATGTAAGTATCAAGCCTGTGTAGTAGGAATGCCGGTAAAAGACACAATTAAAATTGTAGACATAGATAATTATGCAAAAGAAACACCGAACAGAAGCAGTGTATGGCAGGTACAGACACCGCAGGCATTTTCTTATCCGCTTATTTTTGAAGCATACACAAGAATACTTGAAGCAGAAGATACAACAATAACAGATGATGCAATGGTTATTGAGCGTATGACAGCACAAAAAGTAAGGCTAATAGAAGGCAGTTATCAAAATATTAAAATAACAACACCGGAAGATTTATTAATTGCAGAAACATACTTAAAGGAATAATAAGAGTTCCTATTCACTTGTCAGCTAATCACTTGCTGATTGACGTGGGGAGAAAGTGTAAATAGAGCCAAAGCGACACCCATCTCGCTGAAAGCGATTTTAGATATGGGGGTCGCACGTTACGCTGCACCTTAGCTGGCTATGTAAAAATATGATTCAGGAGTTGATTTTTGCTTTGCGAAGCAAATTTTGCAATAAAAAATAAAAAAAGGTATTGACAAAAGAATAAAAGGATGGTAATAT
>CAYMHX010000185.1:0-5324 GCA_964390325.1 uncultured Roseburia sp.
GTTATAATAAAAAATTAGGAGTAGGTTGCGTTTAAATGGAGGAAGATAAAGATGAAAATCTATGATATTCATATGCATTTAATTCCACAGGTGGATGACGGCTGTTTAAATGATGATATGGCAGTTAGTATGATTTATATGACGTATTTGGAAAAGATTGAAAAAGTAATTTGTACCCCACATAATTATGCATTTGATAATGATTCAGAAGAAGTAAAGCTTCAATTTGAAAATTTAAAACAATTATGTAAGCAGAGATGTCCATTTTTATCTTTATTTCTTGGTTGTGAAATTTATTGTCGTCCGGAAGAAGATAGAATGAATGAAATTGTGGAAAAAATAAAAAATGGTACTTATCCAACGATGAATGGAACGAACTATGTACTTGTTGAATTTTCAACAAAAAGCACAGTTGAAGAAATTGATTATTGTTTAACAAGAATTGAAAGAGCAGGATTTACACCGATTATTGCACATATCGAGCGGTATGGAGCGTTATTTCAAGAAATGAAAGTTGTTGATTTAGAAAAAGAGAAAGAAAGATTGCGAAATGTTTCTTTAAATACTGATAAAATGTTAAAAGAAGCTATGGTAAGAAAAACCGTAGAGGAAAGATTCGCAGAATGGAAAAAAAGAGGCTATTTGTTCCAGATGAACGGAGATAGTTTAATGGAGGTTGGGAATAAAGAAATTTATGAAAATGCCTGTTATTTGTTAGAACATAGATTGATTGATTTTCTAGGAACGGATGCACATAGAACGAATAATAGACCACCGGATATTAAGGATGCAGTGGAAAAAATGTATCAAGAGGTGGAGAAAGAATATGTGGATGCCATTACATATCAGAACGCAGAAAGAATTTTAGAAATATAAATTTAAAGTATGGTATTTGTTTTTAAAAAAAGGCTGCATGGTAAAAAAAGCAGAATAAAAAATAGTTTACAAATAAATTGAATAGTGTTACAATAAATTTCAACAGACAGGGGTGCCTATTTTGGCTGAGATTGACATAGTCAAGTCCCTTATTACCTGATTCGGATAATGCCGACGTAGGGAGTCAATGAATAAGTTTTGAAGAACGTATCACGGCTTACCTTACATTCAGGTAAGCCGTTTTTTTAATGGGAGAAGTGTATATGAAACAAAACAAAAAATATATTTTACCAATAATTACTCTGATATTGGTACTGGGGATTTGGGAAACGATGGTAAGGATGTTTCACATCAGTTCTTATATTCTACCAGCACCAAGTAAAATTGCATTGGCAGTGATAACTGATTTTGGGAATCTATGGACACACTCTATGGTGACATTAGAGGAAGCTGTGTTAGGATTGGTAATTTCAACGGTGTTAGCGATTATAATTGCAGTAGTAATGGATGTAAGTCAAACAATTTATCATAGTTTATTTCCTTATTTGGTAGTGACACAGACGGTGCCTGTTTTGGTATTAGGACCATTATTTACGATATGGTTTGGGTTTGGAATGATGCCGAAAGTACTGATTGTTATTTTAATGTGTTTTTTTCCAATAGTTATTTCATTAAGTGATGCATTAAAAAGTGTAGATAAAAATCAAATGAATTTGCTTCGGAGTTTCGGTGCAAATAGGGTTCAGCAGTATCTCTATGTAAAATTACCGGCGGCAGCCACAGCATTAATATCAGGATTAAAAGTTTCTGCGACGTACTGTATTAGCGGTGCAATTGTAGGAGAATGGTTAAGTGCTTCTGCAGGTTTGGGTTATTATATGATTCGTCTAAAAAATGGATTTATGATGGATAAGGTATTTGCTTGTGTATTGGCAATTATTTTTTGGAGTCTCCTATTGAATTTTGGAGTAACTATATTGGAATGGATAATTTTTCCGTATACAAGAAAAAGAAAATAAAATATTTTTCTACAATTTTTAATAAATTTTTGCATTGTAATGATAAAGGTACAGAATAATTACTATTATTTTTGAAATAGTTGGATTTGTGCGCACCAATTCTTTCTATAAAACATGGAGTGATAAAATATTTACTCCAAAAGTAAGTAATCATTTTTACAAAAAAGACGATTTTTGGGAGCAAAAAAATCATTTTTATCCGACATGAGAAATTTTTGCAATTTTCTTATGTGGTTTTTTACAATGAATTGCTCAGAAATGGAGATTAGTGTGAAAAATAAATTTTTTACACGCAACTTTGTGCCTGCGGCCCAAAGTTTGCAGGTAGTAGAAAGGCATGGTTATTAAGATGAAAAAATTAAAATGTATGGCACTGTTTATGGCGTTTAGTATGATGTTTACAGCCTGTGGAGGAAGCGGCGAAAATCAGCAGAATGATGTACAAAATGAGGTGTCGGAAACAGAAGAACAGACAGAGGTACAAACGCAACAAGAAGAAGCATTAAAAGAAGTAACATTGGTGTTGGATTATGTACCAAATACCAATCATACAGGCTTTTATGTGGCAGAAAAACAGGGGTTTTTTGAAGAACAGGGGCTTGATGTGGAAATTATTGAACCGGGAGATAATGATTCAACGACCTTATGTGCAGCAGGAAAAGCAGAATTTGCCGTAACCTATCAGGAAAATGTCACTTATGCAAGAACAGCAGGAGAACCATTACCAATTCGTGCAATTGCGACAATTATTCAGCATAATACTTCAGGGTTTGTAACCGATGCAGCAGCAGAAATTACAAGTCCAAAAGATTTTGAGGGTAAGGTTTACGCAGGATGGCAGGCTCCGAGTGAAGCTGCGGTTTTAGAGGCAGTGATGAAAAAATACGATGCCGATTTTAGCCGGCTTACTATGGTTGGTGCAACTGGAAGTGGCTTAGGGGCGATGACAAATGGTATTGATATGCAGTGGGAATTTGAAGGCTGGTCTGTTATCAATGACAGAATGCAAGGCTTTGATGTGAATTATATGCCTGTAAAGGACTTAGATGAACGTCTGGATTATTATACACCTGTCATTATTACAAGTGAAACAATGATAGAAAATAATTCTGAAACGGTACAGGCATTTATGAATGCTGTAAAACAGGGGTATGAATATGCGATTGCAAATCCGGAGGAATCGGCGAAAATTCTTTCCGAAATTATTCCGGAATATGACATCACATTTTTAAAAGAATCCCAGAAATTCCTGTCAGCACAGTATAGCTTAGACAGCGAAACATGGGGACTTATGAAAGATGAAGTCTGGGATAATTATACTGCATTTATGTACGAATATGGTTTAATTGAAAAAAATATTCCTGCAAATGAACAATATACGAACCAGTTTGTAAAAGAGTAAGTACAAAATGATAAATGAGTGAATATTAAAAATTGCACAAAAAGAAAGATATTTGTTATTATTCACTCAGTAGCCAGACACCTTGCTGTCTGGCTACGTAAGAATGTGATTCAGGTGTTTGCAGGCTCCTTTTGCGTAGCAAAACTTTAAATGAGCCTGCAAAACGTTACAATTTGCACGGCAGTTTGGCTGACGTGTGAATTGTAACAGATATTTTGTCTGCACAGTAAAGACATTCGTAGCTTTTTCTGTAGAACTGTTTTTGTAGTGCAGACAATTTTGTGCAACATTTTAGAGGTTCTTTTGTAATAGTAATGGTTAGAAATGAGAGGAAAAAATGAAACTTCAAATAAAAGATATTTCTATTTCATTTGAAAATAATTGCATATTGGAAAAACTATGTCTAGACATTGCAGAGGGTGAGTTTGTGGCACTAATTGGGCCATCAGGCTGTGGAAAGAGTACTTTATTGAATGTTCTTGCAGGTGTGTTAGAAGCAGAAAATGGTAGTGTATTTGTAAATGGGAAAGTGGTGAAAGGTGTGTCTTCTCATTTTGCCTATATGCCGCAGAGCGATTTGCTATTGCCGTGGAAAACAATTTTAGACAATGTTACATTATATGGTGCAATTCATGGTCATAAAAAAGAAGCAGAAAAACGTGCCTTACAGGAATTTCCTGTTTTTGGACTGGAGGGGTATGAGAAAGCTTATCCAAAGGAACTTTCCGGTGGTATGAAGCAAAGAGCAGCATTTTTACGCACGGCTTTGTGCAGTGCAGATATTATGCTCCTTGATGAGCCGTTTGGAGCTTTAGATGTCATTACACGAAATGAAATGCAGGACTGGCTGTTACGGCTTCGTAAGGAGCTGGGGCGGACGACACTTTTGGTAACGCATGATATTGATGAAGCATTGTATCTTGCAGACCGAATTGTGATTTTAGGAGGCAGACCTGCAAAGGTAGTGCGTGAAATCAATTTGAAAGAAGTGGAGAAAAGTCGTGAGTGGCTGTATGACCAGACAGGGCTTCGAAAAGAAATCCACAACTTATTAAAGCCATGTGTAAAATAATAGATGCTCATGTTCATGTGAATTGTACCAGTAAAAATTTGAATGAGATAAGTGATAAAAATATGGGTTGCATGAATGTGAGTGATAGAAATGCAAGTGATACAAATCTGAAAGATGTAAATAGAAGTCATATTTATGAAGCAGAAGAATTATTATCTATTTTACAGAAGAATTGTATCTATTGTATTGTCAATTCAGACAATTCTTATGAGTATGAAATGCTTAGGCAGACAAAAACAGAAAATATGATAATTTCTGCAGGAATCCATCCTTGGAAAGCAGATGTCACAGAATGGAATGAAATGGAGTCTATTTTACAAAAAGCAGAAGTAATTGGTGAAATAGGCCTGGATTGTGTATGGTGTGATGTAGATTTAAATATACAACGAGCTGTATTTTTAAAACAATTAGAATTGGCAATGCAATTAAAAAAGCCAGTCGTGCTTCATACAAAAGGAATGGAAAAAGAAATCTTAGAAACTATCAAACAATTTCCAAACCGTTATTTAGTACATTGGTATTCTTGTGAAAATTATTTAGAAGAATATATGAAATTAGGCTGTTGGTTTACCATAGGACCTTCCATAAGACAGGACAAAATTGTAGAAATGATTGCAAGAAAAGTGCCGATAAATCGTCTCTTAATAGAATCAGATGGATTGGAAGGAATCAGTTGGGGACAGAATCGGGAAATCAAAGCAGCAGATTATAAAAATGCAATGGAAGAACAATTGAGAATTTTGGCAGAAATTCGAGGTTTTGAAGCAGGAAGCCCACCGAACTTTAGCTCGTGGGTAGTTCACATGGAGCAGTTGTTAGAGCAGATGAGAAAGAATTTAAAATCTTTTATTTGGGGAGATGAGTTACTGGAACGGAGTGAACAGTAACGAAATAAAGATTAGTAACAGTTCAGCCCACGCCATTCGCAAAGGCGACTTCGTCGCTTTCCCGTTGC
>CAYMHX010000186.1:0-5282 GCA_964390325.1 uncultured Roseburia sp.
ATCGGACATCGAAAAAAGAAAGAGAGGCACCAACCTTCCGTTCTTTTATAACCTTCCGAAAATAAAACCGTCCCTAAAATAATAAGCTAAAGTTCCATTTATACTTCAATCTGTTCTTTAATATAATTAAGCACTTCTGTTTTCGGAATTTCTAAAACCAAAGAAAGTTCACTATAAAGTTCATTTTCCGCTGCTTTTAAATATTTTTCATCTAAAGCAGTCACTTTTTTCCCTTGTGCTGTCCGTTCTTTTTTACGAAAATATAGGGTTTTAATGATACGCACCCATTCGTTATAATCACAGGTACGAATAACTTCTTTATACATTGCTTCCCGCTTTTTATCATCATCAATCCACAACGGTTCCATTTCCGGCATACGGCGAATTAAATCTTCTGCCTCTGCTTTTGTAATAACTCTACGCATTACTATTTTCTCATTATCCGTTGGTACATAAAGTTTTCCCGTTTCATTTTCTACCTGATGCATGACATAATAAAGTCTATCTTTATTTACGCCAGAAATATCTATATTAGAAATATCTTCTATCTTACACACTCCTTTACTTCCATATACAATATATTCACCAATTTCAAACATAAAATTTACTGACTCCTTTCAAACAAATTATTATTTCTATTTTACCATATATTTTTTCAAAATGTCAGTAAATTCTTCTTTTTATTTTAAATTTTGTAAAAATTGTCACATTCAACTTCTTATAAATATTGTGCATTTTTCCACATTCGGCCTTTTATAATTTCAAAAAATTTTTTAATAAAAAAAAGAAAATCGGTACAAATAATGCTGGCAACATATTCATGGTTTTTACATCCTTAATTTTTAAAATATTTAAACCTGAACTGGCAATTAAAATGCCTCCTACAACAGAAAGTTCTGTTAAAAGCTCCTGCGAAATAAAGGAAGCTGATAAATAAGATGCAATCAAATAAATACTTCCCTGCCAGCAAAATAATACCGGTGCAGCAAGCACCATTCCAATCCCATATGTAGAGGCAAGTACGGTAGAAGTCACCAAATCCAATGTTGCATTAGTAAATAAATAAGTATGGTCGCCATATACGGCACTCATAACAGGTCCTAATATAGATAACGTTCCGATACAATATAAAAGAATTCCTGTTCCCAGGCCTTCTCCCAAATTTGACTTTGAAAACTTTGCAACTAAATTTTGAAATTTTGCATCAATATCTAATATATTTCCTACTAACGAGCCGACAGCAAGACTTACAATAAATAATACCGGATATTGACTATCCGGCATATTATTTACTACTGCATTAATTCCAATTGCTGTGGCTGCAAGTCCCATTGCATTAAATAATGCCTGCTGGTACTTTTCATTAATTCCTTTTTTTACAACACTTCCCACAATGCTTCCGATTGTAATGGTAAGTGTGTTTACAATTGTTCCTAACATAATTTTTCTTACCTTATTTTTTAGAATATTTATTCATAACGATTCAAAATCAAACTCACTTCTCACCAAAGAAATTTTCAAAAAAGCGTCCCTTTTAACAAGCTAAGTATCTGCTTTTTGTGAAAATTGCCTTAGTTCTGAATAGTTACAAGTATTCTTTCTTATCGATTGCTTGTACTGATAGATTCTATTGCTACTGCACCGCCTCTTACAATTTCAATATGTCTAAAATTATTGCTCAAAAGACGAATTAAGTCGTTATTTTTACGTTCTGTCAGCATACATTCCAGTAAAACACTGTCTGTTCCAACATCTACCACTCTTACATGTCCATGCTCATCAAATGTATTTGCAATCTGGAATACTTCTGATTTCTGTGAAGGCTCTAATTTCAGCACTTTTGCAAATAAAATCTCTTTCATATGAACAGGAATATCTGTTAAATCCATTACCTTAATCACTTCAACCATACGATTTAACTGTTTTTTAATCTGTTCAAAGGTCACATCATCACTTTTTACGCAAATAGTCATACGGGATACGGTTTCATCTTCTGTTGTACCTACGGTAAGACTCTGTAAGTTATAACATTTTCCTGAAAAAAGACCTGCAACCTTTGCCAATACACCCACCTGATTTTCTACATAAAGGGCAATCCATCTATTTTTCATCATTTCCTCCTTATTTCTTCTGTTTCAACATTCGTACTGCTCAAGCTCTATTCCACTTCGTTCCATTTCGCTTGGGGCATTCGTCCAATAAAAATGTATTTACATTTTTGCAGTACTCATTATTTCAAAATCATCTCATTCATCGGATTACCGCCTTTTACCATTGGAAGCACTAATTCCTCTGATGAAATCACAAATTCAATTACGGTTGGTGCATCTGTATTGGCTTTTGCCTGCTGTAACGCTGCTTCAATTTCTTCTGCCTTTTCTACACGGATTCCATATGCACCATAGCTTTCTGCCCATTTTACAAAATCCGGTTCATATGGTGGACAAGCTGGATTTGGACCTTTACAGCGTGGAGGACAGCTTCTGCGGCGGCGTAAACAAGTTGCTTCGTAATGCTTTGCATAAAATAATTGCTGCATCTGACGAACCATACCAAGATATTGATTATTTAATAAACAAACAATCACTGGTGCTTCCTGTACAATTGCTGTTGCCATTTCCTGCATATTCATTTGGAAACCACCGTCACCTGTGATACAGATAACCGTCTTATCACGGTTTGCAATTTTTGCACCTACGGCTGCCGGGAAACCAAAGCCCATTGTTCCAAGACCACCAGAAGTAATAATCTGATGTTTTTCTGTAATCTGTAAATATTGGGAAGCCCACATCTGATGCTGTCCTACGTCTGTCACATAAATTGCTTCATCAAATGTCTTATTAATTCCCTCCATAATCATCTGTGGAGTCATGCCATTGTCACGACGCATTTCCAATGGATTTTCTTCGTTCCAATATTCAATTTTCTCCTGCCAGTTTACGGTATTTTTTAATTCTGCCCATTCTAAAAGATGTGTCAATGCAAGTTTTGCATCCGATACAATTGGTACATCTACGACAACATTTCGTGAAATAGAAGCTGCGTCAATATCGATATGTACAATTTTTGCCTTTGGTGCAAACTCATTTAAATCACCTGTAATACGGTCATTAAAACGTGTACCAATTGAAAACAGTACATCACATTCACTGACTGCAATATTCGCTGCATATTTTCCATGCATACCTGAATTTCCAACATACAATGGGTGGTCGGTTGGAATTGCACCTTTTCCCATAATTGTTGTAACTACCGGAATACGCATTGTTTCTACCAATTCCAAAAGTTCTTTTTGCGCACCCGAAGAAATGACACCACCACCTGCAAGAATCAATGGACGTTTTGCCTCTGCCAGTAATTTATATCCTTTTTTCAACTGTCCAATATGCACATTTGCATTCGGCTTATAACCACGGATTTGAATATTTGCAGGATATTCATCCGGTCCTAATGCTGTCTGAATGTCCTTTGGAAGGTCAATTAATACAGGGCCTGGTTTTCCTGTTCTTGCAATATAGAATGCCATTTTAATAATTTTTCCTAAATCGGCACGGTCATGTACAGTCACGCCATATTTTGTAATACTTCTGGTCATGCCCACAATATCTACTTCCTGAAATGCATCATTTCCAATAAGGCTTCGCGGTACCTGTCCTGTAAAGCATACCAATGGTATACCATCATACTGTGCATCTGCAAGTCCTGTAACAATATTTGTTGCTCCAGGACCGCTTGTGACAAGACAGACTCCCACCTTACCTGTTGATTTTGCATAACCCTCTGCTTCATGAATCAATCCTTGTTCATGCCTTGGCAATACAACTTCAATATCATCTTCTTTGTATAGTACATCAAAAAGGTCTGTTACCGTACCACCCGGATATCCAAAAATGGTATCTACGCCTTCTTCTTTTAACGCTTTTACAAATAATCTTCTTCCTGTTATTTCCATATTTACCTCTCATTCCGAAGCGTTTTTCAATCTTATTCTACGCCTTTCGTTCTATTTAGGCATTTATCCTATTGTTTTTTATAGTTACTTCATAACTATTCAGAGCAGTTCAAAACACTTACTGTTTTGAACAAAAAAAAGTGATTTTTAATGGATTTTTGCATTATAACTATGAGGGTACTGAATAGTTACGTTACTTCGTTTTTTCATTTATTTCATACGCTCATATTTATAAAAGAAATATTCTAAATCAAAATAGGTCTGTTCTTCACTGTCTGCTGTTATTTTCCACTCTGGAAGTTCATCTAAATTTGGGAAATATGCATCTGCATCATACGCATATTCAATTTTCGTAATATGTGCCACATCACAGTCATCTAACAACTGACGGTAAATGGTTTCGCCACCAATAACATAAATGTCTTCGCTTGGATATTTTTTCAATTCTTCTCTTAGTTCTTCCAAAGAATGCAATACAATCGCATCTTTTACCCGATAATTTTTATCTTTTGTCAAAACGATATTTGTTCTATTTTTCAGTGGCAGACCGTTTGGAAAACTTTCCAATGTTCGCCTTCCCATGACGACGATTTTTCCTGTTGTTGTTTCACGGAAAAATTTCTGGTCTGCAGGAATTTTTACCAATAATTGATTTTTATTTCCAATCGCCCAATTTTGGTCTACTGCTGCTATTAAATTCATTATTCCTCTCCTTCATTTCTTCTGATATTTTCAATGTCACATTTTATTTATATCGCAATTGGTATATTTTTTACTTGTGGACCTGTCACATAATCCTCAATGGTAATATCCTTTGTGGTAAATTGATAAAAGTCTTTGATTTCCGGATTTAAGCGAAATTTTGGTGCCGCAAACTGTTCTCTGCTGATTAGCTCTTTGATAATCGGAATATGTCTATCATAAATATGTGCATCTGCAATTACATGCACCAGTTCTCCCACCTGCATATCACAAACCTGTGCCAGCATATGCATCAATACCGCATACTGGCAGACATTCCAATTATTTGCCGCCAATACATCCTGTGAACGCTGATTTAAAACGGCATTTAATGTTAGCTTTTCTTCTCCCTGTCTGCTTGTGACATTAAATGTCATACTATACGCACATGGATATAAATGCATTTCATGCAAATCTTGATGCACATAAATATTAGTCATAATACGGCGGCTGAATGGATTATTTTTCAAGTCGTAAATCACGCGGTCTACTTGGTCCATCATTCCTTCTTTATACTGATGCTTTACTCCAAGCTGATAACCATAGGCTTTTCCAATCGAACCTGTTTCATCTGCCCATTCATCCCAAA
>CAYMHX010000187.1:0-5277 GCA_964390325.1 uncultured Roseburia sp.
GAATAAATACGTTTTGAGTTTGGAATGATGAGTTGTGATGAACTGTAGATTAGCAAGGATGATGGAAGGAGGAGTAGGTTATGTGGAAAAGATTTTGGGCAATGATATTAGTAATGACGATTGTTATTACGCAGATACCAATCAATAGTTATGCATCAGAGACGGGCTTAGAAGAAACAGGAGAAATGCAGACAAGTGGAACAGTAGGGGAAAATAATCAAATTACGTGGAATTATGATGAAATGACACAGACGATGGTGCTTAGTGGTTCTGATAGTTTTGGAACTACAGGTGCTTATTTTGGTGATGCGATAAGTACAGGAGTTCGAAGCGTAACGAAGAATATTAGGGTGAATAATTTTGCAGTATCAGGTACTATGCAATATATGTTTACTGGTTTTGTAGACACAATTTGCATAGATTTAACATCATTAGATATGACAAAGGTCACAGAGATGATAGGGCTTTTTTATGGTTGTAGTGCGTTAGAAACCGTTAATTTGGGTGGATTGGATATGACAAATATCACAGATGTATCTAATATGTTTGATGGGTGTATAAATTTGCAGACGATTTATACACCGAATGCAATAGCGGAAGGAGTGACAATAGCACTTCCTTATACGTTTATAGATGGGAGCGGGAATGAAGTAACGGAGATTAGTTCAGCAAATTGTAATCAGACTTTGACGAGATATGAAACGGGAACGTTTGGAGATACGAATGGAATTACATGGACGTTTTATAATGGTGTCATGACGGTAACAGGTAAAGATTCTTTTTCAGACTCGGCTGCTTGGGCAGATAAAGTAGATGTTAGTATTAGGGAAGCAACAAAAAGTGTTGTTGTGAATGATTTAACAATCTCAGGTACAGCAATAGCTATGTTTATGAACTTTGAGAATGTGACAGATATCACATTTAACAATATTGATACAAAAGACGTGACAAATATGTCTAGTATGTTTAACGGATGCAGTAATTTACAAAGTCTGGATTTAAGTAGTTTTGATACATCGCAATTAGCGGATATGTCGAGTCTGTTTGAGGGTTGTACAAGTCTTAGCAGCGTGGATTTAAGTAGTTTTGATACATCGCAATTAGCGGATATGTCGAGTCTGTTTGAGGGTTGTACAAGTCTTAGCAGCGTGGATTTAAGCAGTTTTGATACTAGGGGAGTCGAACGTATGAACGATGTATTTACAGGTTGTAAAAATTTACTGACTGTACATACACCTTCCGAAATGCTGGAAGAACAATCTATAGGCTTGCCGTATGCATTTGTAGATGAAACATTCAAGGAAGTAAATGCAGTAACAATGGAATACACGAAGCAGGTTTTAAAAAAGAATGTTATTATAGAGGCTTTATCTTTCGATAAGACAGAAGCAGAACTTGAAAAGGGAGAAACATTACAATTAACAGCTGTGATTACTCCAGAAAATGCAACCAATCAAACTCTGATATGGACATCTTCAGATGAAACAATTGCAACAGTAACGCAAGAGGGATTAGTGACAGCAGTAGAAGCTGGAACAGCTGAAATTATCGTAACAGCACAGGACGGAAGTGGTTTAAGTTCTTCTTGTATATTGACAATCACAGTTCCGCCTGCAACAGAACCTGTCATTACAGCGATTACCCCAACCAATGCAGTTTATGGTTATGCCGAAGGTGAGACGAGTGTCACCATAGTGGCAGAGGAAGTTGAAGGACATACTTATACATATCAGTGGTACAGTAATACAGAAAATAAAAACAGTGGCGGTACACCGATTGCAGATGCAGTGTCTGTGGTTTATACATTACCGGTAGGTATGGATGCAGGGGAGTATTATTATTACTGTGAAATTAAGGCAACCAGAACAGATAATCAACAAACGACAGTTGCAACAAGTGATACAGCTGCGGTGGTGATTGAAAAGAAAACATTAACAGAAGCAATGGTTTCCCTTGATTTTGATGGAGAATATGAATATACGGGAAATGCCATTACTCCTGTGGTTACTGTAACGGATAGTTTGAAATTAGCAGAAGGAACGGACTACGAACTGACGGGAGATGTAAGCCAAACAGCATACGGAACTTATAGTATAGGAGTAGAAGGAACAGGAAATTATAGCGGAACGGTTTCTGCTAGCTGGAGTATAAAAGATACCACAGTTCCAAGTGGTAAAATTGAAATTGGAACAGATTACTGGAATACCTTCTTAAATATCATTACATTTGATAAATTTTATAAGAAAACCCAGTCTGTTACAATTACTGGAGAGGATGGAACAGACCAGAGTGGAGTGGATAGAATTTATTATATTCTTTCATCCACACAGATAGCAGAGACAGAACTGGAAGATTTGGAATGGACGGAATACAATGGAAGTTTCAGCATTAATCCGAATAATGAGTACATTATTTATGCAAAAATTACAGACGTGGCGGGAAATATGACCTATCTTTCTTCGGAAGGACTTGTATTAGACAGTACGGCTCCTGTAATAGGCGGAGTAATAGACGGAACAACCTATTGCGGAGATACTGTTTTTACCGTAACAGAAACTTATTTAGATAAAGTAACCGTAAATGGTGAAGAAGTAACATTAACAGATGGAAGTTATACGCTGAGTGGAGATAAGACAGAGTATACAGTGACAGCAACAGATAAGTCTGGTAATAGCACAACGGTTACTGTAATAGTAAACAATGACCACAGCTGGCTAGAAGCAACATGTACGGAAGAAAAGACATGTAGTGTTTGTGGAGAAGTTGAAGGAGAGGCACTAGGCCACAGTTGGTCAGAAGAATGGTCGAAGGATGAAGAAAATCACTGGCACATCTGTAATAACAGCGACTGTACGGAAATAGCGGATATGAGTGCACATGCAGATGGAACAGATGCAGATTATGCCTGTGATGAGTGCGGATACATCTGTTATATTCAAGAATTATCATTGGATAATACGGAAGTAGAATTGGAAAATGGAGAAACGCTGCAACTAACAGCTATCATAACTCCAACGGAAGCAACAAATCAAATCCTGACATGGACATCATCGGATGAGAAGATTGCAACAGTAACGCAAGAGGGACTTGTTACGGCAGTAGGAGTGGGGGAGGTGACAATTACTGCAACGGCACAAGATGGAAGTAATTTGAGTGTTTCGTGTATCATTACTGTTGTGTGGGAAAATATTTTAGAAAGCTGTATTAAATATGATTTTGCAGGCGGTGAAATCAATGGTGAACTTGAGGTATCAGAAATTTATAAACAGCAGGCAGTAGATGAAATTGGATTTAAACAGCCAGTTTTGGCAGAAATACCTACAAAAGCAGGTTTTACTTTCCTTGGTTGGGAATTAACAGAAGGAGAAGGTGGAACTTATGATGCACAAACAGGAGAAATCACTGGTAATTATGGTACGAATTACACGTTGACAGCCCAATGGGAAGAAATTGTGATAGAACCCGTAGAAATCCAAAGTGGAGAAGTGGAAATGCAAGTTGGTGTGCCATATAAATTGGCAGAAGGAAATTGGAAAATTGAAGGTGATGATACCGTTTATAGTGGTGGACAAACAGTTTATGTATCAGAAAGTGGAACATATTGTCTTACAGAACAAATTTCTTCGGAAGATGAAATAACGACCGAAACAGAGACAACTATGGAAACAGAAGTGACTACAGAAACGGAATAACAGCAATAAAATAATAAATAAGCCGGTGTTTTTTGATAAATTTTTAACAAACAGGTAAAGTATCAAATGAACACGGGCTTATTTTTTTCCTTTACTTTTTGACGGGAGTGTTGTAAAGTATTGAATAGATGATTTCGCAAAGTAAAGTGATAAAATTAAATGTCGAAAGAGCAAGGTTTTAAAACAAATTTTATTAACTATAATTTCGAGCAGATAAAAATACTTTATGAAATACAGAAAGTACAGAAATAGGAAATAAAACGAAAAGAGGATATTTGTATGATTTCAAAGAAGGTACAGACAGCATTGGCAGGAAGTTCAGCAATTCGTGCAATGTTTGTAGAAGGAAAAGAAATGGCTGAAAAATATGGTGCAGAGAATGTATATGATTTTTCACTGGGAAATCCAGCTACTCCGGCACCAAAAGCATTAAATGAAGCAATTTGTAATTTGGCAAAACAGGCAGGAGAGGACAGAGTGTCGTTAGAACTTCATGGCTATATGTCAAATGCAGGATATCCGGAAGTACGTCAGGCAATTGCCGACAATTTAAATAAACGTTTTGGAACAGATTTTGATTTTCACAATATTACAATGACCGTAGGTGCAGCAGGTGGTTTAAATATTATTTTTAAGACCATTTTAGACCCGGGTGATGAAGTCATTGTATTTGCACCATTTTTTGGAGAATACCGCCAGTATGTAGCAAATTTTGATGGAAAACTTGTAGTGGTAGAGCCAAATTTAGAAACATTCCAGCCAAATTTAGCAGATTTTGAAGCAAAAATTACAGAGAAAACAAAAGCTGTGATTATCAATACGCCAAATAATCCAACAGGTGTTGTTTATAGTGCAGAAACGATGACGGCAGTCGGCGAAATTTTAGAAAAGAAACAGCAGGAAATTGGACATGATATTTATTTAGTATCTGATGAACCATATCGTGAATTGGTATACGATGGTGTACAGGAGGATTTCTTTACAAAGTATTATAAAAATACAATTGTAGGATATTCTTTCAGTAAATCTTTATCACTTCCGGGAGAACGTATCGGTTATGTGGTTGTACCAAATGAGGCTTCTGATGCAGAGCTATTAATCAGTGGAATTGAGCTTTCTAACCGTACCTTAGGTTTTGTAAATGCACCATCTTTGATGCAAAAAGCAGTTGCACAGTGTTTAGAAGAAAAGACGGATATAGAATATTATGACAGAAACCGTAAGTTATTATACGAAAGTTTGACAAAACTTGGATTTGAATGTGTAAAACCGGAAGGTGCATTTTATCTTTGGATGAAATCACCGGTTGCAAACGAAGAAGAATTTGTGACAGCAGGAAAGAAATATCACATTTTAATGGTAAAAGGTTCCGCATTTGGCTGTCCTGGATATATAAGAATGGCATACTGTGTTTCTTATGAAATGATTGAACGTGCATTGCCGGCATTTGCAGAATTGGCGAAGGAATATAACTTGTAATGATTTGGAGCCAAGGCAATTTTCATAAAAAGTGAGTAACAGTTCAGTCCACGTCATTCGCCAAGGCGACTTTGTTGCATTCTCGTTGCAAAATTATGTTTTGTTA
>CAYMHX010000188.1:0-5267 GCA_964390325.1 uncultured Roseburia sp.
TTTGCTTCTGCAGAAAGCAAATAAATTCGCGAATTTTAATTTATACTAAATTAAGCTAATGTATTAACAAGTTTTGTAATACGAGAAACTTTTCTAGCAGCGTTGTTCTTGTGGTAAACTCCTTTAGAGCAAGCACTTTCAATTGTAGAGATTGCATTAGATAATGCAGCATTTGCAGCTTCTTTATCGTTTGCAACAACAGCAGCTTCAACTTTCTTGATTGCTGTTTTAACTTCAGATCTGATAGATTTGTTTCTTGCTGTCTTAATTTCTGTTACTAAAATTCTCTTTTTTGCAGATTTAATGTTAGCCAACCTTGTACACCTCCAATGTGTCTTATTATTGTTTATGTTCATGATTGTTACATTAAAGCCGGACACGGACAGTTCAATGTAAACATACCTTGTCAGTATATGGTATTTCTTAGAAACTGTCAAGAGATAAGTTGAAAAAATTTAAAAAAATAATTGATTTCTATTGTATAAAAATTTATTTGCATAGATGGATAAAATGTAGAAATTTAGAAAGACTAATTTTAAAAGATGGTATATCAAGGCAGACAAAGGTCATGTTGAAAAGTAATTAGCAATGTAATATATAAGATGATATGCATGATAAATGAATTTTTTAGGAGAGACTGAATGATTGCTTTACAAGAATAAAATAACGATGATTAAAAAAGAGGAGGATGCCATGTATCAAATCCGAACAGACCTTGCGTTAGAAACGCAGGAAAAAATGCAGGAAGATAAGGTGGAATTAAAAGGAGTCCGTTATTTTGAGGAAGAAGTGGGAAAAAATCTTATTGTTAGTACGGTTGTGATTGAAACAGAAAATGGTGCAAAAACAATGGGAAAACCAAAAGGTACTTATATTACAATTGAAGCAGGAAATATGGATGAAGAAGATGAAGATTATCACAGAGAGGTTTCGGTACAGTTGGCGAATATCATAAAAGAACTTATTCCTATAAAGAAAAAAGAATTTTCTGTATTAGTTGTTGGACTTGGAAATCGTGCCGTTACACCGGACTCTTTAGGTCCAAGGGTTGTAGATAATCTTTCGATTACAAGGCATATTTTAAATGAATATGGACGGTTTGCATTTGGAAAAGAGGGAGTAAACCGTATCAGCAGTATTGTGCCAGGGGTTATGGCACAGACAGGAATGGAATCAATGGAGATTGTGGCAGCAGTAGTAAAAGAAACAAAGCCGGATTTTGTAGTGGTGGTAGATGCCTTGGCAGCTAGAAATACAAAGCGTTTAAATCGTACCATACAGGTAACGGATACAGGTATTAATCCGGGAAGCGGTGTTGGAAATCATAGACATGGATTGAATGAGAAAAGCTTGGGCGTTCCTGTGATTGCAATAGGAATTCCAACCGTAGTCGATGCCGCTACAATTGTAAATGATACGATGTCAGCTTTATTAACAGCCTTAAATCAGAATGAAGAATGGAGAAAAATCAGTAATTCGATGAAAGAATTAAATGAAGCGGAAAAGTATGAATTAATTCGAGAATTGCTTTCACCGGGATTGAATATTATGTTTGTCACACCAAAAGATATTGATGAATCAGTGAAACGGTTAAGTTATACCATATCGGAGGGGATTAATTTGGCTTTTGCAGAAGATATTGTATAATAGTTACGAATAAAAGTAAAAAAATAGCATATATATCATTATGTATGTTTATCAAGCACAAAAACAAGAAAGAAAAATAAAAGTAATAGTTACAGTATGCTTGCTTGCAATCTTGCTATTTTTCTTTGAATATGGAAAGACAGAAGAATGGAAGGAAGAAATCTTAAATCTTCTTTATCAGGAGATGGCAGATTATTATATGCCAGTGGCGGAATATTACGAAAAATCTACGGAAGAAATAAGTTTGCCAGAAAGGATTGTGTATTTTTTTATTCCTGCATTAGAGCAGGGGAGAGAAGTGGTTTTATATCAGACAGAGATAGAAAGTGCTTTTTCCTATGAAATGATACTTGCATTGGAAGCAGCAGATGAAAATTATGTGGATTCAGAAACTGGACAGGTGGTGGGAAATACAGATATGCCAGAGCTTATATCTGAAGTTTCTGATGTGCAAATTCAAGCAGAAGATATTTTACTTGAACAGATAAATCAAATATCCGAACAGGGGGAAGATATAGCGGTAGATGGCAGACAACAGAAAATAGTTACCTATTCGGAAGAAAAATTAGCAGATTTTGACTATTTGGTGCAAAATTTTTATCGTATAGATAGAACCACTACAATTAATAGTACGCAATTGAATGCAAAGGAAATGCTGTCAAAGGATATGACACTGACACATAATGCAGACAGTCCCCAGATATTGATTTATCATACCCATTCCCAGGAAGGTTATGTAGATTCAGTTTTAGGAGATGCAAACACTACTGTTGTAGGAGTAGGAGAGTATTTGACAGAACTTTTACGAGAACGCTATGGTTTCAATGTAATTCATCATAAAGGGGAGTATGATATAAAGACAAGAGATGATGCCTATTCACTGGCAGGACCTGCCGTAGAGAAAATTTTAGCAGAAAATCCAAGTATTGAAGTAGTGATTGACTTACACAGAGATGGAGTTGGAGAAGGTACAAGGCTTGTGACAGAGATTGATGGCGTGGAAATGGCAAAAATTATGTTTGTAAATGGATTAAGCAGAACTACAAGCGTAGGAGAAATAGGGTATTTGTATAATCCGAATTTGGCAGATAATCTTGCGTTTTCTTTTCAAAATCAGCTTGCAGCAGCAGAATATTACCCAAATTTATCACGAGGTATCTATTTAAAGGGCTATCGCTACAATTTGCATTATTGCCCGAAAACGTTGTTAGTAGAAGTTGGGGCACAGACAAATACACTGCAGGAAGCGTTGAATGCGATGGTGCCGTTAGCAGATATTTTGCATAAAGTGCTTGCAGGAGAGGATTCAAATTAAAAAGAGAAAATTGGTAACATCATAAATATGTTCAGCATGGAAGTTTCATAAAAGCGATGCACACATGCAAAAACAGCATGGCACATATACGAATCGCTCAGCAAAACTTTAAATGAGTCTGCGAATCGTTACTGTTTACGAGGTACGAGTGAACAGTAACCGATTCTGATTGAAAGCAGTGAATATATAGAAATAATCATTGATTTTTAGGACTTTGCGTGATAAGGTAATTGTTTGAAACAGTAAAGTGTCGTAACGATGAGAGAACGGAATAATTACGAAGTATTTTTAATAAAGAAAGGAACATATGGAAGCATTTTTTCAACTGGATGGAGCAGTTTTGTTATGGCTTCAAGAGTACATAAGAAATGATTTTTTGACACCAATTTTTCGATTTATTACATCTTTAGGAGATGAAGGATTGATTTGGATTGCAATCGCAGTTTTTTTATTGTTGATACGTCAGTATCGAAAAGTTGGGCTGATGGTTGGAGTATCGTTGTTGGGCAGTCTTTTATTTAATAATGTGCTGTTAAAAAATATTGTGGCACGTCCCAGACCTTATAAAGTAATAGAAAACCTCACAATTTTAATTCCTGAACCTGGAGAATTTTCATTTCCATCTGGACATACCTCCAGTTCCTTTGCGGCAGGAATGGTTCTTTATCTTATGCTCCCAAGAAAATACGGAATACCAGCTATGATATTAGCGTTTTTAATAGGTATTTCCAGATTATATATTGGCGTGCATTATCCTACCGATGTAATTGGCGGGATGGTGATGGGCGTATTAATTGCAAATGCGGTAGTAAAGGTTGGAAGTAAAAATAAAGAACTGATTAACGATTTAGACTAGGTTAAATTGTTAAGAGTTTCTAGTAGATAAAGTTGTTAAAAAATGTAACTATTCAGTACCTTCATAGTTGTAATGCAAAAATCTATTAAAAGTTGCTTCGCAATGAGATTTTAAGCTGCTTTTGGCAGTATTCACACCTGAATCATTTTCTTTTGTTCAAAACAGCAAGTGTTTTGAACTGCTCTGAATAGTTACAAAAAAATAACAATAGAAGGGTATGGTTATCATTATGAAAGTAATTTTTATTCACCACAGTTGTTTTGTGGCAGAGGTTGAGGAGAAGGTTTTTATTTTTGACTGGTTTGAAGGAAGCAGAGTAAATGGCTATCATTTTGAAGGCGTTTTACCGGAATATGTGCCGGAAACACCGATTTATGTATTTGCCAGTCATAAGCACCAAGACCATTTTGATATGGACGTGCTTCGTTTAGCAGAGAAATATGAAAATATTCATTTTATTTTATCAAAGGATTGTAAAATGTCACCGAATTATTTGAAAAAACATGGTATAGACCCGTCTGTTCGAGAGAAAATTACCTATGTAACGATTCGTGCTAAATATCAGATAGAGGGTGGTGTACAGGTAGAGACACTTCGCTCTACCGATGCAGGAGTAGCGTTTTTTGTACAGGTAAATGGAGTAAATCTATTCCATGCAGGAGATTTAAATGATTGGAGTTTTGAAGGAGCAGATGATTTAACTTGTTGGAAAATGCGCAGAGAATTTCAGGCAGAAATAAAACGCTTGAAAAATAAAGAGATACATATTGCGTTTATCCCAATGGATTCACGACTTGGCAAAAATCAATGGAATGCAATAGACTTCTTTTTGGAGCAGACAAAAGCACAGTGGGTATTTCCGATGCATATGTGGCAGGATTATACAGGAATTGAAACTTATATTGCTCAGCAGAAAAATAAGGAACTCGCAGAACGTATCGTACCGATTTCTTGTGAGAATGAGGAATTTGATTTTACTTGACGTATCGAAGTAATATGAGATATAATTAATAAATTAAAGGCACTTAAAAAGTGTTCGGTTTTAGTGAGGAGGGAAATGATATGGCATTTATAGCTTCATTTTTACAGTATTTTATTATTATGGTTATTTTAGCAGCAGTTGCAGTTGCAGGGGTATTTACAGGTAAGAAATTACGCGATAATAAGGATGCAAAAAAATAGAATTGATAAAGCAATGACATAGGCGTAAGTAAAATTTGGGGGATTTATAGTTAGCTTTCGTATAATGATTAGACATTTCTTGTCTGATATATAATAATATAATTCAGTGCAGAGCTGATAGATACAGGTTGGAGGAAAACGTTGTGAAGAAGTTTTATGGAGAAAACGAATTACGAAGAATGTACCTTGAATTTTTTGAAAGCAAGGAACACTTAAAAATGAACAGCTTTTCATTAGTACCACATAATGATAACAGCTTACTTTTAA
>CAYMHX010000189.1:0-5216 GCA_964390325.1 uncultured Roseburia sp.
ATCGTGAAGATATGGAAACTTATCAGGACGTAGCAGAAGAAGTGATTCGTATGTATGGATATGAGCATATTGTACCGACCTTTATGCCAACAGCACAGGTAACCGTAGGTGGTGAGGATATGGTACAGAAGACAGAAATGCGTTTGAAAAAGGCACTTTGCGGTGTTGGCGCACATGAATGTATTCACTATTCTTTCTTCTCACCATCGGATTTGGATTTATTAAGATTGCCGGAAGATGCACCGGAACGTCATGCAATCCGTATCATGAATCCAATCAGTGAAGAATTGTCTTTGATGAGAACTACTTTAGCAGCTTCTATGATTAATGCCGTTGTTCGTAATCAGAAGAAGGGCAATTTAGAAGGAAGATTGTTTGAAGTAGCGAAGAAATTCGTTGCAAAAGAACTGCCATTGACTGAATATCCGGATGAACGCCAGACACTTTGTGTAGCAGTATTTGGTCAGAAAGAAGATTTCTTCACTATGAAAGGAATTGCAGAAAAAGTAGCAGAAGTATTGCATTTAGAATTTACTTATGCAAATATTACAAATACATTTTTACATCCATTCCAGACAGCAAGCATTAGCTGTAATGGAGAAGAAGTGGGTTATTTTGGTAAATTGGCTTATGATATTGCAGATGAATGCGATTTGCGTACACCAATGTATCTTATGGAAATTGACTTAGAATGTTTATCACAGTGGTATGGTAAAAAAGCAATGTTTACACCACTTCCAAAATTTGCCGAAGAACAGCGTGACCTGGCAATTGTAGTAGATAAGAATATCACTTGCGGAGAAATTGAAGCAACGATGAAAGAGGCTTGTAAATATATTACAAGTATCAAGTTGTTTGATATTTACGAAGGAGCTCAGATTGGGGAAGATAAAAAGAGTATGGCATTTACCGTATTATTTACACCAAAGAATGAGGCATTTGGAGCTGATTCTGTAGACGGATTTGTAAAGAAAATCTTAAAACAGATGAATAAGAAATTTGGAGCTGAATTGAGAAGTTAAGAAAATAGTATAATAAGTTAAAAAATTAACAAAGTTGTCTGCATGAAATGATTTCGTGCAGGCAACTTTATGTGTAGTAGAACAGGAGATTTTATGGAACAATTATTAAAATCAGATTTTTATTATGATTTACCGGAAGAATTGATTGCACAAGACCCGTTAGAAGACCGTTCCAGTTCGAGATTAATGGTTTTGGATAAAAAAACCGGGGAAATCAAACATCAGATTTTTAAAGATATCGTATCTTATTTAAAACCGGGAGATTGTTTGGTAATTAATAATACAAAGGTAATTCCGGCAAGACTTTTTGGTGCGAAAGAAGGAACAGATGCAAAGATAGAAGTCCTTTTATTAAAACGCCACGAAAATGATATTTGGGAAACATTGGTAAAACCGGGGAAAAAATGTAAAGTGGGTACAAAAATTCACTTTGGAGATGGTTTGTTAGTTGGTGAAGTAATTGATATTGTAGAGGAAGGAAATCGTTTGATTCAGTTTCATTATGAGGGAATTTTTGAAGAAATCTTAGACCAGCTTGGGCAAATGCCACTTCCACCATATATTACGCATCAGTTACAAGATAAGAATCGTTATCAGACGGTTTATGCAAAATATGATGGTTCGGCAGCGGCACCAACGGCGGGATTGCATTTTACACCAGAGCTAATGCAGCAGGTAAGAGATATGGGTGTAGAAATTGCAGAGGTAACGCTTCATGTCGGACTTGGAACATTTCGTCCTGTAAAAGAAGAAAATTTATTAAATCACCATATGCATTCGGAATTTTATCGAATTGAACAGTCCGAGGCGGATAAGATTAATAAGGCAAAAGCAGAGGGACATCGAGTAATTTCAGTTGGTACAACCAGTACCAGAACCTTAGAATCGGCAGCAGATGAACAGGGATTCCTTACAGAAAAAAGCGGCTGGACTGAGATTTTTATTTATCCGGGATATGAATTTAAAGTGATTGATGCACTGATTACAAACTTCCATCTGCCAGAGTCTACATTAGTCATGTTAGTTTCTGCATTAGCAGGCAGAGAGCAGGTATTACATGCATATAGTGAGGCTGTTGCAGAGCGTTATCGTTTCTTCAGCTTCGGCGATGCAATGCTTATCAAATAGATTGTTTGCATTTTGAATGACGTGTGAACTGTAACTATTAAATAAAATGTAACAGTTCAGCCATACAAGCTCGATTTGGCTGTTTCACAGCCTTTTTCGCTGCTAACGCAGCTAAAAATCTCGCTTATGGCAGAACGCCATATTCAAAATACACAAAAATTTTTCGTATGCAAATAAATTTGCACTCAAAATTTGTGTATTTTGACATGGCTGAACTGTTACAATAAAATCGTTTTCAGAAACATGTACTTATCACTTGTAAATATAGTTCATTTGTTATAAAATAGAACTATAGAATTACTACCGATAGTGTAAGTAATTAAAAGAGCGGATAACCGTTGGAGGTAGATAAGATGAGTGAAAAAAGAAGACATAAACGATTGGATTTGGACGTGACTCTCCAGTTAGAGCGTATCGATGAAGCAGGAATTACGACTGTAAAATATGCGAAAGTGGAAGTAACGGACATTTCCCGTAGTGGTTTAGGTTTTACTTCACAGCAGGAATTACCAATAGGGGCTTATTATGATACTAAAATACAGATTTGGACAAAAGAAGTGGTAGAAGCAATTGTTGAAATTGTACGGTGTACGAAACTGGAAGATGGTACATATAAATATGGCTGCTTTTTTGTAGGAATGCCTGATGTTGATGCAATGAAGATTGATATTTATCAGATTTTTAATGATTTATAAAATATTGAAAAAGAAATGGGATAATTATTCAAAATGGGTTAAAATACTTGCCTATGAAGGTGCTGAATAGTTACGAAATTGGAAAAAATAGAAATGTAGTGAAAGTAGAACACAGTCAAGCGAAACAGCTCGACTGTGTTTTTTATTAGTTATATTGTAACTTTTAAATATTATCGTTCGTAAACAGTATAATGATATTTTTTTAACAATCCAATACTCTTATCTAAAGATTCTTGGTCATACATTTCCAATCTTAGTACACCTTCTTCAAATTCACGGTTATGAATAATGCCAATATTTTTAATACTTAAATTGTTGCTGGCAAGAATGGTAGCAACGGTAGCAATTCCGCCTGCTTCGTCAATCAAATCAAGGAAAATTTCATAAACTTTATTAATAAGCCCTTTCTTCTTGATGTGGAAAGAGTCACGATAATCTTTAGCGGCTTGAAAATCGGTAAGGAGTGCTTCACCATTTTTGGTTTCAATATCAGCTTTGGTTTTGTTTAGTGCATCGACATAATTATCGATTAATTTTAATACCTGTTCCTGATTGGAAAGACAGATATTCTGCCACATAATCGGAGAAGAAGAAGCAATACGGGTTAAATCGCGGAAACCTCCGGCAGCAATTGTTTTCATGGTTTCTTGATTGTCATCTAAGTCTCTTACAAGGTTTACAAGAGAATATGCAATAATATGTGGTAGATGGCTGATGGCAGCAGTAGCGTGGTCATGTGTTGTATAATCTAATACCAATGGAATTGCTCCTAAAGAGGCTACGAAGCTGCGCATTTCTTCGATTGTGTATAACTTTGTTTTGGAAGTAGGAGAAATGATATAATAGGCATTTTCTAATAAGTATTCATTTGCGTTAGAAAGTCCTGTTTTTTCCGAACCTGCCATTGGGTGACCGCCAATAAAGTTATCTTCCATATCTAAAGCAATGACTTCTTTATGAATATCAGATTTCACACTTCCGACATCTGTAATAATACAGTCTGGTTTGATATTTCCTTTTAGCTGTCTTAGATATGCGATGTTCTGCTGTACAGGAGTGCAGAGAAAAATGCAGTCACAGTCATATAGGTCAGAAATATCACACATTGTTTCGTTTTCGATTAATCCCATTTCGTATGCTAAAGTAATCGTTTCTTGTCTGCCTGAAATGGCAATTAATTTTGCGTTTGGGTATTCAATATGTATTTTTTTAGCAATAGAGCCACCGATAAGACCTAGACCGATGAAGCCGATTTTTTTAAATTTCATAATAACGTTACTCCTTAAAATGATGATGAAATTTTATGTAAAATATAATACATTTATTTTAAAGTTTAGCAGTTTTTCTTATTTTTCATAATTAATTTTCAAAAATTGCAAGATAAGCGTTTCTGATTTCCTCATTATTGTCATCATTTTGATTCTTAGAATCTATCAAATAAATTAAAAGGTCATCACAGTTATGATTAAACTCTTTTCCTGTACATGCATCTTCAATCATTTGCCGTACTTTTTCCATGGAACCGTCTCCTGTAATTTCTAAGCCACGGGTAATACTGGAAGCTACGGTAGAATATCCTTTTTGGTCATCTTTGGCAGTTTTCTTAATGGCAGCGATAATAAGTTCTTTCATTGTTCCGGAATAACCATTTTCGTTTTCTTCCTGTACGATTTTATAAATATTTTTAATAAGTTCTAACGTATCTTGTGTCTTTTTAGATAACATAGCTGCGTCCTCTTTCTTTTTCATTTTTATATAAATCAATAGTTGAAATTAATTCTATCATAATTTTTGGATTTTGCAAAGAATAGTTATAAATTGTTAAATTTGTGTAAACATTTCAAAAAATTCGACAAAAAAAGTTCAAAAAAGGGTCATACAATCGCTATAAAACAGTAGTACAATGAATTTATAGCTGAGAAAGATAAAAAATATTTTAACTATTCAGAGCTAAGCTCAAAAATGCGTTGCATTTCAAACGAACTGGAACAGTTCGTTTTGCTGATGGCTTCTCGCCAAAGAAATTTACAAAACAGAACTCGTTCCTGTAAACAGGACTCGTTCTGTTTATGTAAATTGCCTTGGCTCTGAATAGTTAAAATTATCAGACACTTATCCATAAAAAACAAAAAATTGTGATTTAAGCAAAATTTTGTATAAAAATTTGAATAAATAAGTTGTAATAAACGCAAATATTTAGTAAAATGTATCTATCGGGCGGTTTTGGGGTTAAAGAACTGTTCCCTTATAAGAAAACTTGTATTGGAGGATTTTTTGCTATGAACGTTTACACAACTGACAAAATTCGAAACGTGGTTCTTTTAGGACACGGGGGATGTGGAAAGACTAGTTTAGTAGAAGCAATGGCTTA
>CAYMHX010000190.1:0-2278 GCA_964390325.1 uncultured Roseburia sp.
GAGAATGATTATTGCAGCATATGCAGGATGTGGAAAAACGACATTTGCAAAAAAATATGAGGATATTTGTACTGAAGTTGCAAGTATGCCTTATGCTAGAATTTTACCGATAAATCGGGAGGAAACAACGGAGAGTTTTGAACGTGAAAAGGCAGCACCGTATCATAATATAGTATTGACAAAGATTATCGCTTGCGTTATGGCTATCAGTGGTTTGCAAGTGAACTTCCAACAGATGAAATAAAACAATATGTAGAAGAACAGTTACAAAAATGTGGCTGGAAGATAGATTATGTATTTTCTCACACCGTTCCATACGAATATGAGCCGAGATGGGCGTTTATTCCTGGAGTAAATCAAAATTTAGTAGATAAGACGATGGAGTATTGGTTACAAGACATTGCTGACGGCTTGGAATTTGAACGGTGGTATGCAGGGCATTATCATGTGGAATGTGATGATGGGTTGGTACGGATTATGTTTGAGGATTATGAGGAGTTATGTTAAAAAAATAACGATTAAAAGATAAAAGAACAAGGGACATGAGTTTTTATGCTCATGTCCCTTGTCTGTTGTTATCTAGGAAGTAAACATATTGTATTATATGTAAAACTTATCTCCCAAATGATAAAATTAGGACGAGTCGGTATCTCTTGCCAGAAAACAAAGGAAAAAGGCAAGAGATACCATATAGAGTGGATATATTTATATGATAAACGATTTAATTGTATATGTCAAGAAAATAAATTTAAAACAATCGGTTTGTTATAAATTAAATATGATTAAATATAAAAGAAGGACAGTTACAATTTTTTCATTGTAACTATAAAATATCGCACATGGCAGGATGTAAAAACGTTAAATAATTTGCTTGTTGTCGCTATCACAAGTGCCAAGTGGAAAATATTTTGTATCAATATTGGCAGAGACAGAACATGAGGAATTAGCACATACAAATAATAATATGGGGTTAGATTTAGGGATTAAGGATTTATGTATGGCAGAGTAATAGATGAAATCTTATTGGGAGAGATGCGTGAGGCTTATGGAAAAGTGGATTTTGCTATAGAAAAGAATTTATTGTCAGAAGAAGAAAAAGAATTTTGGCGGACTCAAGAAGAAAAAATAGAGAATCCAATGGTTTTTCATTATGCAGAAGGATATTCTGTACTGCTTAGTTCTGGCTATACCATCGGGTTTTTAGCTTGGCAAGTAGTACCAGTATTATATGTATTGTTTAGTGGAGTTATGGCCTTTGTGGGGAAAAGAATTTTTATAAAGTATGAAGTGAGTGGAAGGTAAATAGAGATTTCACCCAGAAAATAAAACCTGTTTTCTGGGTGAAATCTCTATTTTTGTTTTTTTGCTTTAATTTTAATAAATTCAATCATTTCTCTTTTATCATCATCTGATATTTTTTCAAAATAATAAAGCAGCTCTTTTTCTAAAATAGAATGATACTGGTATTTTTTCTGATTCGTTGGATTATTACAATATTCTAAAAAATTAGATAAATTTTCACTGGAAGAAGTTGGAGCAGGGATATCATAAAAGAGAACTCTGTCAACATTTATACTAATCTGCATTAAATCACTGATAGAAATATGATAAAGTCCGGCAAGTTTAAAAAGGATTTCCGAACTTGGTGTACGCTTTCCTGTTTCATAATGTGAATAGGTCTGACGAGCAATGTCAAGTATAGATGCTACATAATCTTGTGTATAGGAATGTGCAATTCGTAATTCTTTTAATTTTTTTGCAAGTAAAGGATTTTTCAATGGATTCACCACCTTAATAAAGTTTATCGTAATTATTTAGTATCTTTATAAATTATGAGTCAGTAAATGATTCCTTATTAAGTGACCAGTAACAGTTTATCCCATTTTGAAATGGAAAATGATACAGATGGTTGCTTTTTGAAAATTAAAGTGCTACAATTATGTAGCGTACATATGTGTAGAAATTCTGATAATTTTTTTCATCATTGTTTTTCTTAAGGGCTGAAATTTTGCGAATGGTATAAATAAATATGTTGGAAGTCTACTTCATAAAAATGTATAGGATATTTTTGAAAGGAGAAAAAGATGAAAAGTAACGTGAAAAAACGGATTGCTAAACGTGTAGCAGCATCGATTATGGCTGCAGCATTGGTGGTGTCGTCAGGTTCTGCAACAGCTGTGAGGGCAGTAGAAACAGAAGGTTTTCTTGGTGAACCAGCTGTGGAGATTGTGTTGGAAGAAAACCTTGGTGAAGCAGTAGTCGAAGGAGACGGAACAGT
>CAYMHX010000190.1:2378-5184 GCA_964390325.1 uncultured Roseburia sp.
GAAGGAGACGGAAGTGTTGAAGGCGATGGAACAGTCGAAGAATTAGAACCGTCCCAAGCAATCATTCCAAATGATGAAACAGGAATTCCGGATGCAGGATTGTATTATTATCTTTTAAACGCCGGCAATGCAAATTATGATGATAAACTTACTGTAGCAGAAGCAGAAAGTATTACTGACTTTGGGATTCAGTATACGGAAAATAGTGTATACAGGGTTGGAAGCCTTCAAAATTTAGCAGAATATGTGCCGAATATTACAAGTTTTTCTTATGCTGATTTTTTGGAAACAGGTGAGTATGTAATTTCATCAGCAGACTTACAGGAACTTGCAGAATTATCAGCTTTAAGAAGTTTAGAGTTATACCATATGAAGGTAGAAGACCCGTCAAATTTAGCTTTATTGAGTCATTTAGAGGTATTGGAATTAAATACATGTTCGATTACTAATTTTGACTTTTTAAGTTCTGAAAATTTATCACAGTTGACGACATTATCTTTGAGTTCAAATGAAATGGGAATACTTCCAGCAGGGATTTTGGGTATGCAAAATTTGCAAACTTTGGATGTTTCGGATAATGCTTTGTATCAATTGCAGGATATGAAAAGTTTAACAGCATTAACAGACTTAAGATTACAAAAAAATATTTTGTCGGAAGATGAGATAAAGGTAAATGTCCCAAGTACATTTGTAGAAAATGAAAGCTGGCTAACAACCATGCTGGATTCACAAGAAAAAGGAATTGAATGCAGTATTGTTTCTGATAAAACTTCTGTAGAAGAAGGAGAAATATTAAATGTTACTGTTACCATAAAAAACATCGGAAATGAACAAAAAAATTTATATGTTGAGGTAATGAGTAATTATAATTACTTTATGCCGACATCAGATAGTTATGAGCAGAGTGAAAATGGAATTTTAGTAGAAAAACTTGGATATGGAGAAACATTAACTCTTAATTATGAAATAGAAGCAAGAGATTTAGAAACATCTATCTATTTAAATATATCGAATGGTTCTGTAAATGGCTCTGACCAAATAAGTGACTTGGAAATAAAAGAAGATACAGGAAATAGTGAAGATACAGGAAATAGTGGAGACACAGGAAACGGTGGAAGTACAGGAAGTGGCGAAGACACAGGAAATGGTGGAGACACAGGAAATGATGGAAGTACAGGAAGTGGCGAAGATGCAGGAAATGATGGAACTACAGAAGATAGCGGAAGTGCAGAGAACAAAGTAATCGCACTTGAAAATACAATTACTTCCGATGTGACATCATTAACAACTGCTGAAAAACTGACAGCTACAGTTACGATTAAAAATGCAGGTATGGCATTGGAAAATTTATATGTAGATGTTTCTAGCGGCGATAACTATTATCTTCCAACAGATGATTATACAAAGACAGAAAAAGGAATTAAAATCGAAACATTGTCAGAAGAAGAAACTTTAACTCTGACTTATGTAATCGAAGGAAAGAATTTAACAGGATATATGCCAGTATATCTTTATGCAGAGATATATACAGAAGAAGATAATTTTTATGAATGTGTATATATCCGTGATTTAGAAATCAAAGAAGTAGAAAACAGTGAAAGTACGGAAGATAATGGAAGTACTGAAAACGGAGAAAATACAGGAAACGACGGAAGCACCGAAAACGGTGGAAACACAGGAAACGACGGAAATACCGAAAATGGTGGAAGTACAACTCCGGAAACAGTACCGGATACTATCATTGCAAATGATGAAACAGGAATACCTGACAAGGCATTATATAGCTATTTGGTAAAAGAAAAAGATAAAAATGGTGATGGACTTCTTTCTACTTCCGAAGCAAATGAAATTTATGCATTACAGGTAATTTATGAAGGAGAAACAGCAGAAGAAATTCAAAGTTTCAAGAATTTAGCAAAATATGTGCCAAATCTGACACAGTATACTTGCTATGATTATGTAGAAGCAAATCCATCGATATTAAGCGTGGAAGATTTAGAAGAATTTGCAAATCTGAAAGATTTTAGATGGTTAAATTTGGACAGAGTACAGATTGCAGATGCATCAGCACTTGCAAAATTAAATAATTTGACAGCTTTAGAAGTTCGAACAGGTGGAATTACCAATTTGGATTTCCTGAATGTAGAGAATTTTCCAAAATTGACTTATATTAATTTCTCCGGAAATGAAATCGGTAAAATTCCGGAAACAATTACAGGAATGACAGAAGTATGGCTTTTGAATTTTGGTAATTGTGGATTAACAGAACTTCCTGATATGAGAAGTCTGGCAAAATTAACGAACTTATCTTTGTATGATAATATTTTAACAAAGGAAGAATTAAAAGCAAAAGTTCCAGCCGTTTTATCAGAAGATGCAGAATGGATGGAAAGTACGTTAAATAGTCAGAAAAAAGGTATTGAATCTACGATTGTCACAGATAAAACGACTGTAACAGTAGGAGAAACAGTAACAGCAACTTTAACCATTAAAAATGTTGGTACTACACTCAATAATCTGAATGTAAAAGTATATAGCGGCAGCAACTATTTTGTACCGTCAGGAACTTATACACAGATTGAAAATGGTATTAAAATTGAAACATTAGCAGTAGGAGAAACAGTAACTTTAACTTATGCAATTAATGCAGCAGATTTAACAGGATATTCACCGGTGATTATCTATGCAATGGTAACTACTGAGGACAATAGGGTAACAGCTTATCCATATACAGATGCTTTGGAAGTGAAAGAAGCATCTGTAGAAGACGATAGCGAAGAAGATACAGATTCTAGTGAAAACACAG
>CAYMHX010000191.1:0-5122 GCA_964390325.1 uncultured Roseburia sp.
AAACTGGATTTATACCTCAGGGTCTGAAACACCTTTGCTGTCAAAGACACGATTTTCATAAATTCTGCCATCAAAGAAGTATTTTGGATTGGTATAATTTACATCCACATCCGTAGCCGCTGTTAAGAAACCACGGTTTGCTGCGGTAGCTGCAATGGAACGTGCATCCATAAGTGCAACGGAAGCCACCTGACCGTTTTGTACCTTAGAACCTTCACGATTCGGGAAGTTTCTGGTAGAGTGACGGATTGAGAATGCATTGTTTGCAGGAGTATCTCCTGCACCAAAGCAAGGTCCACAGAATGCTGTTTTCACAATTGCACCGGTCTGCATTAAGTCTGCTACTGCACCATTCTTCACAAGTTCCATATAAACAGGGGTACTTGCAGGATATACGCTTAAAGTAAATTCATCCGGTCCAATGCTTGCTCCTCTTAAAATGTCTGCTGCGGCACAAATATTTTCAAAACCGCCGCCTGCACAGCCTGCAATGATACCCTGGTCTACATACAATTTACCATTTCTTACTTTGCTCTTTAAGTCTAAATCAACTGCACCGTCAAAGCTTACTTTTGCACGTTTTTCACAGTCATCTAAAATATCCATTAAGTTTGCATTTAATTCTTCAATTGTATAAGTATTGCTTGGATGGAATGGCATTGCAATCATAGGTTTAATCTGACTTAAATCAATTTCAATCATACCGTCATAGTATGCCACTTCACCAGGATTTAATTCTTTATACGCTGTCGGTCTGCCGTGAATTGCATAGAAATCTGCAACTTTTGCATCCGTTCTCCAAATAGACGACAAACAAGTTGTTTCTGTTGTCATAACGTCAATACCGATACGGAAATCTACACTTAAATTCGCCACACCAGGACCTACAAATTCCATTACTTTATTCTTGACATAACCTTTATCGAATACTTCACCGATAATCGCAAGTGCAACGTCCTGCGGACCTACGCCTGCCATTGGTGTACCTGTGAAATAAACACCTACTACACCAGGCATATCAATGTCATAAGTTTTATTTAAAAGCTGTTTTACAAGCTCAGGACCGCCTTCGCCCACTGCCATCGTACCTAATGCACCATAACGTGTATGTGAGTCAGAACCAAGAATCATTGCACCGCCTTCTGCGAGCATTTCTCTTGCAAACTGATGAATAACTGCCTGATGAGGTGGTACATAAACTCCACCATATTTT
The DNA here is from genome assembly GCA_964390325.1 of uncultured Roseburia sp. GTDB lineage: Bacteria > Bacillota > Clostridia > Lachnospirales > Lachnospiraceae > Roseburia. The sequence continues at coordinate 1,214 of CAYMHX010000191.1, forward strand.
TTCGCACAAGTAAGACCAAACATATGGTCGTCTTCGTTGATTGTGCCGCCTACTGCACATAAGCTGTTGTGACAGTTTGTCAAAACATATGGCATTGGGAATTTTTCTAATCCCGATGCTCTTGCAGTTTGGATAATACCTACAAATGTAATATCATGTGAGGTTAATTTATCAAAACGCACCTGAAGTTTTTCCATACTTCCTGATGTGTTGTGATTTTTTAAAATTCCATAAGCAATTGTTTCTTTCTTTGCATCTTCTTTTACAACTGCATGTCCGATGAGTTTTTGTACCTGTGCTTCTGCTTCCGGTGAATCTGCAACAAGCTCTGTGCCATTCACCAAATACGCTCCGCCTTCATATAATTTCATAACGTACCTCCACCTTTTATCTAAAATCCCGTTTTTGTTTGTAACCATTCTGTTTTTATAGTTACTCGTTTTCGTCAATTATATAATTGTATCACATAAAAAGCAAGCTATTTGAAAATTTAGATTAGAAAATTCGCTATTTAGCGTTACTGTTCACTCCGTGACCAGCAACGATTGTTTTTTGCATTAGTGACGGTTTTATTTTTCATAGCGTAAATATAAACATAAGAAGAAGGCTGTCTGTATTTTCTTTTTTGACATTTGGGAGTATGTTACAGATTCTTAGGTTTCTATTTCAATTCCCAGTGGAAAAATGCCCGGACGGCATTTTTAGCTCTTATCAAGCCATGGACGGCTTGTTAAGAGCGACACGTCCCAATGAGAATATCTTTCATAGAAACCTTAGAAGCTGTTACATACGGACAACTGCAAAAAAGAAAATACAGACAGCCTTCTTCTTATGTTTCACTATCTTTAATGAACTAAATAACCATATATAAATCAAATACCAGCTCCACCTTAAATAAATCCCCATCAACATTTATCTCAAACTGACCGCCCATCAACTGTGTTAAATTTTTAGCAATCGAAAGTCCAAGCCCGCTTCCTTCTGTGGTACGGGAAGTGTCCCCTCTCGTAAAGCGTTCCGTCAAATCATTCACCTGACTGTTTTCCTGTGCCAATAATTTTTCTGATACATTCTTAACAGAAAATACAACCTGTTCTTCTTTGGATGTAATTTCAACATACACTCTTGTATTTTCTAAGGCGTACTTTGCTACATTATTATAGAGATTTTCCATGACCCGATATAACTGTCTGCCGTCAGCAAAAATATAAACAGGGGTATTTGGAAGTTTTGTTACAATTGTAAGGGATTTTCGTTCAAATTTTTCCGTAAATTCTCCTGCCACTTGATAGACCAATTCTACTATATCAATCTTGTTCATATCTAATCGGATATTTCCTGAGCTTACCTTAGAAGCCTCTACCAAATCCTCCGTCAATTGTTTCAAACGCTCTGCCTTTTCATCTAAAATCCGAATATAGCCCTCGGCACGTTCATTTTCTATTTTTTCTCGTTTCAGCAGATTAATATAATTTACAATCGAAGTCAGCGGCGTTTTAATATCGTGTGAAACATTTGTGATTAAATCTGCTTTCATTCGTTCGTTCTTCGTACTCTCTTTTACTGCCTGTTCCAATCCTGCTCCAATATTATTAATATCCTCTGCCAGCTTCTTATTTTCTCCATGCAGCTCCTCTAAATCAATTTTAGCATCCAATGTGCCTTCCTTTATTCGCTTCACCCCCTCCATAATCTGATATTTTTCTACAGAATGTCGAAGAAGCAAATAACCCTCCAATCCGAAAAGCTGCCATAATCCTATCAGACATATGATTTTTTTATAGCGGAAAGCTCCAATGGAACACACAATGCAAAGTACTAAATGCAGCAAAAAAATGACTATCATTTTTGTTGTGGTTTTACGGTTTAGCATTGTTTTTTGAATGCCCTGCCCCAGCCAAAAGGTAATGCTGTTTTGCCACAACTGTTCTGCTTTCATTAATCGGACAAGACTTAAATAAAATAGTAAAAATAAAGCATCCATGACCAGACTAATCGTCCCTGATGCGACTAAAAGTCCTGTTAATTCCCATTCCTGCCGATTGACCCGTAAAATCATATAAACCACTTCTGCTGCAACAGCTGTGACACCGATGAAAAGAAACTCGGTCTTTATTTTATCAAAGGCATGCAGATGAATTCTAGTGTCTTCTGCCCTTCTTCCTGCTACTAATGTCAGATAAATCAAAGTTAAAATCCAGCCTATCAGGCTTATTAACGCCGAAGTAAATGCTGTTTTTACCCATGGATGCATCTGATGATATTCTTCACTGGCATAGTACAAATCATCCATAGCCGAAAACTGGGTATCAATTCCGATGACCAAAATCACTTCATCCAATGGCCAATACATTTTTGTATTCTTACTTTCAAAGAAATAATTTGCCAGCCCCTTTATATCTGTGCCAAACTGTTTCTGCTCCATATCATACAAAAGATAATTTCCCATGCTTCTTGCCTGCATTAGCACAGCTTCCGTATCAAAACACTGTCCTTCGTAAGTATCGGGCTGATTGGTATACCACACTCCCCGATACTTATACCAAAAACAAAAATTCGTATCTTCTGATTTAAACTCATCTGTATATTGAAGATATTTACGGTTTTCTTCTGTGCTGCGCTTTTCATCTCTGATACGCAGATATAAATATTCTCCAAGATTATCACATTTTTGCTGAATACACTGACTATAATATCCTGAATTTAAAAACTGTCCCGTTCCAAGGTCTGTAAAATCAAAAATCTGCTTACTTACCAAATTTCCAATCAAAAATAAAGATAATGTCAAAATAATGGTGAAAAAAAAGTGCAAAATACCACCTGTAATTTTCACTCCATAAGAATAGGATTTATTTTCCATAGACATCCTTTCTGCTTTTTACTACTATTCTTGAACAACTCCAAAATATTGCACAAATTCATTTCTGTATTTTGTACACCTGAATCATGTTCTTTTGTTCCAAACAGCAAGTGTTTTGAACTGCTCTGAATAGTTACGATTACTCATACTTCTCAATTTTATAGCCCACACCCCAAACGACTTTTAAGTATCTTGGTTCTCTTGGATTAATCTCAATTTTCTCTCGAATATGACGAATATGTACTGCCACCGTATTGTCAGCTCCAATCGCATTTTCATTCCAAATACTTTCGTAAATCTGATTAATCGAGAATACCTTGCCCTGATTTTTCACTAAGAGTAATAAAATATTGTACTCAATCGGTGTCAAACGTACCTGCTCTCCATCTACGGTTACTTCTTTTAAATCATCATTTATTGCCAAACCTCCTACCACATAAACAGCATTGCCCTGTGTTACATTTCCAAGTTGTGTGTAACGGCGAAGCTGAGATTTTACCCTTGCTACCAATTCCAACGGGTTAAATGGTTTGCCTAAATAATCGTCTGCACCTATATTTAAGCCTAAAATCTTATCTGAATCTTCCGTCTTTGCAGAAATAATAATAATCGGAATACTACTCTTTTCCCGAATTTTTAGTGTAGCTCTAATTCCGTCAAGTTTTGGCATCATAATATCCATAATCAAAAGATGTACCTCATTTTCTTTTAAAATCTGAAGTGCTTCTTCGCCATCGTATGCCTTTAATACCTCATAACCTTCTTGTTGTAAATAAATCTCAATTGCTTCTACAATTTCTCTATCATCATCACATACTAAAATAGTCTGCATTTTTCTTTTCTCCCATCGTTCCTTACCAATAAAATCAGCCGTCTTTCCATTAACTTCTTGTATAAACAGTTATTTATCGTTTTAAATTTATAAATATATTTTAGCAATAAAAAATGTATTTTTATAGTATTCAAATCTTAAAATTTTCTTAGATTTATCCTATTGTTACTGTTCACTCGTACCTCGTAAACAGTAACGATTCGCAGACTCATTTAAA
>CAYMHX010000192.1:0-5105 GCA_964390325.1 uncultured Roseburia sp.
GAATCAATAGTATCTAAGTTATTCCAATTAACCATGACTGATTCAACCCCTCCTTCAATAAATTATATACGTTTTATTTGTTACCAAACTTTAGACTGCCGCCTACTTCGTAACCAGCAGTATTGTTTTCTGCATACAAATTCGCTACGCGAAACAGAAAACAACCCTTGAATCATATTTTTTCGCTATCCGACAGTAAATGTCTGATGGCTCTATGAAAAACAAGGACTTTAGTATCATATATTATACTATTAAATAGTTCTAAATTCAAGCATCTCCAAAAAAATAGAAATTATCTTATTGACTTTATCACACTAACGTGCTATTATTAACTCACTTTTTAAAAATTAGAATTATTTAAGAAACGACTATGAAGGAATTATGTCTCTTTACTGAGGGTTTCAGAGAGCCGATGGGTGGTGTGAATCGGTACGGAAGGAAGAAGGCAATCTCACTCCTGAGTTGACTCTGCGAAGAACAGATGCAGTCATTTAGCATAGGTCGAAGCATTTACTATTGAGGCCGTGACAACATGATGCAGGAGTGCAAAAATCTCATTGCCGCAGGCAATTTTTAATAGATTTTTGCATCATAGCTATAAGTGTATTGACTAGCTATGAACGTTTGTGTAGTGGAGTACGGACGCCCCGTTATCGGCTTTGGACTTGATAGGAGTCCGAGAGTGATAGTCTGTCGTAAGGCAGCTATAAACAAGGTGGTACCGCGAATTGTTTATTCGTCCTTGAAGCTTAATAGCTTCAAGGATTTTTTTGTGCTATAAACAGCTCAAAATAATATTATTTTATATAATCTTAAATGTAAGAGGAGGAACAATATGGACCAAATTAGAATCAGTGACGTTACAATGAAACAAACAGGAAAAGAATTTTCCTTATCTTTTAAAGAAAAGTTAGAAATTCCAAAACTACTGGATAAATTAAATGTGGATGTTATCGAACTAGAAGGCATTGTTCAGCCAAAAATCGATGCATTACGCATCAAATCCGTAGCTTCCACTGTAAAAAACAGTATTGTAGCTGTGCCTGTTGCACTTTCTGCTGACAGTGTCGAAGCAACCTGGAATGCATTAAAAGAGGCAAAACGCCCTCGTTTACAGGTATTTGCTTCCGTAAGCCCTGTTCAGATGGAATATTTATTCCACAAAAAACCAGATGCAATGTTAAATGCAATTGAAGAAACCATCAAGACATGTTGTGAAAAAACAGACGACGTTGAATTTATCGCAGATGATGCGACAAGAAGTGACTCTGCTTTCTTATATAAAGCGGTAAAAACTGCTATCGCAGCAGGTGCAAAAACCATCACTGTATGCGATGCAACAGGTGCTATTCTTCCTATTGAATTAGGTGCCTTCTTAGATGACCTTTACGAAAATGTCAGCGAATTAAAAGATGTTGTTCTTGGTATCTCCTGCTCCAATGAACTGGCAATGGCGGATGCCTGTGCAGTTGCTTCTATCAGAAACGGTGTGCGTGAAATCAAAGCTGCTGCTTATCCGATTAACCAGATTTCTTTACCACATGTTTCACGCTTGCTTGCTACAAAAGGAGATTCCTTTGGCGTTACCTGTTCTGTTCGTACCGTAGAAATGAAGCGGATTATCAAACAGATTGATTGGATGTGTCAGACCAGCCGCAGCAAAAACTCTCCATTTGACAACGGTGTACAGGACGTTGCAGATGATATGACACTGACAAACCACGATAATATGTCAACCGTATTAAAAGCAGTGGAAAAATTAGGTTATGATTTGAGCGAAGAAGATGCTGCTCAGGTTTGGGATGCATTCCAAAAAATCGCAGCCCGCAAAGAAGCGATTTCTTCCAAAGAATTAGATACCATCGTTGCTTCCTCTGCTATGCAAGTTCCTGCAACCTATGTATTAAACAGCTATAACATCACAGCAAGCAATATTTCTTCTTCTATGGCATACATGAAGTTAGAAAAAAATGGAGAAATGTTAGAAGGTATTGCTCTCGGTGACGGTCCTGTTGACTCCGCATTCTTAGCATTGGAAAACATTTTAGGCTGTCATTATGAATTAGATGATTTCCAGATTCGTTCCGTAACAGAAGGTCGTGAAGCGATGGGCGAAGCCGTTGTAAAATTACGTTCCAATGGAAAACTGTATTCAGGACGTGGAACTTCTACTGATATCGTAGGTTCTAGTATTCAGGCATATATCAGTGCCGTAAATAAAATTGTTTATGAGGAGGCTGAAATCTAATGAAACTTTCATTTTCTACCAGAGGCTGGGCACATTTAAGCTGGGAAGAATGGCTTGATGCCGGCGTTAATATGCACTTTGAAGGTGTTGAAGTTTACAATTTACCAAAATTTCCGGAATTAATGGAACGCAGTGGTCCTTTCCATAAATATAATATGGCAGCAACCGTTCGCCAGTTAAGAGAAAAGAACCTTACCATTCCTTGTTTTGATACTTCCTGTGATTTATCTTCCAATGAAGAAAACTTTGTTCCTTATGTAAAGGAATTGATTCAGACTGCAAAACAGATGCAGGTTCCATACATAGCCATTGTTGCATTACATGATAACGAAGACCTTGTCCGCGCTCGTTTGACTGAATTGGTTAAAGATGCCGAAGCGGCAGATATTACTATTTTGATTAAAACAAGCGGTATTTTTGCTGATACAGCTCGTCTTCGTGCTTTAATGGACGATTTCGCCTGTGACCAGCTTGCTGCTTTATGGGATATGCATCATCCGTACCGTGATTATGATGAGAGTGCTGATACCACCATTAAAAATCTTGGTGCTTATGTAAAACACGTTCACCTGCGTGACTCTGACGATAAAGACACCTATAACTTAATCGGTGAAGGTACTCTCCCGGTTGCAGATATGATGCGCGCACTTTCTTCGATTGATTATGACGGATTTATTTCTCTGGAATGGAAAACAGAATGGATGGCAGACCTTCCGGATTATGATATTATCTTCCCTCATTTTGTAAACTATATGAGCCGTTTTGAAAAAACACGCGGCAAGCGAAAATCTCTCTATCCAAACCACAATGGCACAGGACAGTATGTTTGGAAAAAAGACGAATTGATTAACCTTACGTTTTCACAGGTATTAGACCGTATGGTGGAAGAATTTCCTGACCAGTATGCGTTTAAATATACTACTTTAGATTATGTGCGTACTTACGAAGAATTTCGTGATGATGTTGACCAGTTTGCCCGTGCATTAATCTCTATGGGTGTAAAAGCGGGTACAAAGGTTTCTATTTGGGCTACGAATGTTCCTGCATGGTATATTACCTTCTGGGCAGCAACGAAAATCGGTGCCGTACTTGTAACGGTAAATACTGCATATAAACGACATGAAGCAGACTACTTATTCAGACAATCTGATACACATACTTTAGTTATGGTAGAATCTTGTTTGGACTCTAATTATAAGGAAATTATTAATGAAATCTGTCCGGAAATTGCCACAAACAAAGCTGGAGAACCGCTTCACTGTAAGCGTCTTCCATTCCTTAGAAACGTCATCACAGTAGGCTTTAAACAGCCTGGATGTCTGACATTTGATGAAGCAATGGAACGTGGTGACTTAGTTCCTCAGGAAGAATTAAACCGTATGGCAGCCCGTGTAAGACCAGACGATGTATGCAATATGCAGTACACCTCCGGAACAACAGGTTTCCCAAAAGGTGTTATGCTCACTCACTACAATGTAGTAAATAACGGAAAATGTATCGGTGACCGTATGGGACTTTCTACCGCAGACCGTATGATGATTCAGGTTCCAATGTTCCACTGCTTCGGTATGGTACTTTCCATGACAGCTTCCTTGACACATGGTGCAACTATTTGTCCAATGCCGTATTTCTCAGCAAAATCTTCTCTTGCTTGTATCAATCAGGAGCGAATTACCTGCTTTAACGGTGTTCCGACTATGTTTATTGCAATGTTTAACCATGAAGATTATAAAAAAACAGATTTTTCTTATATGCGTACCGGTATTATGGCAGGTGCAGGCTGCCCGCCTGAATTAATGCGCCGTGCTGCCCAGCCTGATGAAATGAATATGACAGGAATTGTCAGTGTTTACGGTCAGACAGAATCTTCTCCTGGAAGCACGATGTCAGCATGGACCGACCCGCTTGATGTTCGTACCGATACGGTTGGTTATAACTTCCCATATATCGAATGTAAGATTATCAATCCTGAAACAGGCGAAGAAGTTGGTGTGGGCGAAAACGGCGAGTTCTGTTCCCGTGGTTACAACACGATGAAAGGCTATTACAAGATGCCTGAAGCAACCCGTGACACCGTAGATGCCGAAGGATGGCTTCATTCAGGAGATTTGGCTTGCCGTGATGAAAACGGAAATTACCGCATTACAGGACGTTTAAAGGATATGATTATCCGCGGTGGTGAAAATATTTATCCGAAGGAAATCGAAGAATTTATTTACACACATCCATTTGTACAGGACGTTCAGGTTATCGGTGTTCCTGATAAGAAATATGGGGAAGAAGCAATGGCTTGCATTATCTTAAAAGAAGGGAAAGAAATGACCGTACAGGAAATGCATGAATATATCGTAGCAAGCATGGCAAGACATAAAGTGCCAAAATACATTGAATTTGTAAATAGCTTCCCAATGAATGCAGCAGGAAAAGTATTAAAATACAAAATGCGTGAAGAAGCAACCAAACGCTTGGGATTAGAAAATGCTGCCGGAATTGATACAGCAAAGAGTAATAATTAATGGAACTTTAGCTTACTAAATAAATGTAAGGAAACAGCCAAAGAAGCGTATCTTTTTATTTTTGCAGTTGTCCGTATGTAACAGCTTCTAAGGTTTCTATAGAAGGTTTTCGCATGGGGACGTGTCATCGCTAACGGTCGTCCATGACCGATAGCGATTAAAAATGCCATCCATGGCATTTTTCCACTGAGTTTCGAGATAGAAACCTAAGAAGTTGTAACATACTTCCAAATGTCAAAAAGTAAAAAGATACGCTTCTTCGGCTGTTTCTATTTACGTCTTGGTAATTTGAAAGTAAAAAACAAACTTTTTTGCTATTTATGCTCTCAGGTTTTATTTTT
>CAYMHX010000193.1:0-2276 GCA_964390325.1 uncultured Roseburia sp.
AGTCCTTACCTGAGAATGCACCACCGCCATGACGAGCATATCCACCATAAGTATCTACGATAATTTTTCTTCCTGTAAGACCAGCATCACCATGAGGACCACCGATTACGAAACGTCCTGTTGGATTGATGAAGAATTTTGTATCTGCATCAATTAATTCCTTTGGAAGAATTGGGTCAAATACATATTTTTTAATATCTGCATGAATTTGTTCCTGTGTTACATCTTCATCATGCTGTGTTGATAATACAACTGCTTCTAATCTCTTTGGAACACCTGCTTCATCATATTCTACGGAAACCTGTGATTTTCCATCCGGTCTTAAATAAGTTAATGTACCGTCTTTACGAACCTTTGTAAGCTGTAATGCTAATTTATGTGCAAGAGAAATTGGATATGGCATTAATTCCGGTGTTTCATTCGATGCATAACCAAACATCATACCCTGGTCTCCTGCACCTGTATCTAACTCATCTGTCAATGTTCCTTCTTTTGCTTCTAATGCTTTATCAACACCCATAGCAATATCTGCAGACTGCTGGTCTAATGCAACCATAACAGCACAGGTATTTCCATCAAAGCCTGTTTTTGCATCATTGTAGCCAATTTCATTTACGGTTTTTCTAACGATAGAAGGTACATCAAGCTGTGCCTTTGTTGTAATTTCTCCTGTTACTAAAACAAAACCTGTACATGCTGCTGTTTCACAAGCTACACGACTCATTGGGTCCTGCTCCATGCAGGCATCTAAAATTGCATCAGAAATTGCATCACACAATTTATCCGGATGGCCTTCTGTTACTGATTCGGAAGTAAATAATAATTTTTCCATTTGTCAATTCCTCTCTTTCTTCTGTTGTTTATTTCGGATATAAGCAGGTTTTAGAATTGTTTCACAATTTTAAAACTCACGTTGCTCGTCATTCTCTGCTTATACTTAAATAAAGAGTTCGCTTACAAACTCTTGTGCCGCCGAAGCGTCGCATTTGCGACATTCTTCTTCTGCTTCGGCGTGTGCATCCTCACGGAGTGTTTTTTATTCTATAGGAAAGTCAGATACTTTCATTCATTAATACAACAACATTTTTCCTATAAAATAAAAAATCCGCTTATGCTTTAAACATAAGCGGACATGATAGCATTTGCCAATTATCAAACCCTCTTATTGTTCAAGCTTTCCTTGCTCGCTCAGGTTGGCACCTTCCATTTTGGGGGTTGCCGTGACTTCTCAGATCCTTTGTATCTCCATCACTCTGAATAAGAACATTTAAAAATTATTTAATTTAATACATACATTACAATACTATGAGAACCCTATACTGTCAAGCATTTTCTTACGAAACTTTTAAGGAAAATTTTTGAATTTCCTTTTCAGAGTTTACTTTTTGAATTACTGCCCCTAAGCCTGCCAGCTTTCCTTCAAAGTCTTCGTAACCGCGCTGAATATAATGGATATCATCTACAACAGTAATTCCATCTGCAGCAAGACCTGCAATTACAAGTGCCGCCCCTGCTCGTAAATCAGGTGCATTGACTCTTGCCCCTGTATAGCCCTTCACTCCATTAATAATGGCAATATTACTTTCTACCTTAATATTAGCACCCATTCGGGTCAATTCATCCACATATTTAAAACGGTTTTCAAAAATACTTTCCGTTACGGTACTTGTACCTGAGGCAATTCCAAGCACTACTGCCATCTGTGGCTGCATATCCGTAGGAAATCCCGGATAATACAAAGTAGTTACATGGGTATGTTTTAATGGCTTAGAAGCCACCACACGCACTGCATCGTCAAACTCCTCTACTTCACAGCCGATTTCAATTAATTTGGCTGTAGTAGCCTCTAAATGCTTTGGAATGACATTTTTTACGGTAACATCTCCCTTTGTTGCAGCGGCAGCAAACATAAAGGTTCCTGCTTCAATTTGGTCCGGAATAATCGAATATTCTGTTTTATGAAGCTTGTGTACTCCTACAATACGGATAACATCTGTTCCCGCACCACGGATATGTGCTCCCATGCTGTTTAAGAAGTTTGCGACATCTACCACATGAGGCTCCTTGGCTGCATTTTCAATGATTGTTTTGCCATCTGCCATCGAAGCTGCCATCATAATATTAATCGTAGCACCTACAGATGCTTTATCCAAATAAATATGTGTACCTTTTAATTTATCTGCTGAGGCAATAAATAAACCGTGCTTAATTCCAACCTTAGCACCTAATGCGCTAAATCCTTTCATATGAAGGTCAATTGGTCTGCTTCCGATATT
>CAYMHX010000193.1:2286-5080 GCA_964390325.1 uncultured Roseburia sp.
CAGGCAACGCCACTTCTGCTTTTTTATATTTTCCAAGCATTGCCCCCATCAGATAATAAGAAGCTCTGATTTTACGGATAAATTCATTATCCACCCTGAAATCTTTGATAAAAGAGCCATTAATTTTTACGGTATGTGCATCTACACGCTCTACTCTTGCACCAATTTCACGGATTGCATCTAATAATACATTTATATCCCTAACATTTGGTAAATTTTCAATTGTAACGGTTTCATCTGTCATAATTGCTGCCGAAAGAATTGCAAGTGCAGCATTTTTTGCACCGCCAATCTCAACCTCACCTACCAGTGGATTTCCACCTTTGATAACATACTGTTCCATCTCACACCTCTATGAACTATTCATGTAACTATTCAGCACCCTCCTAGTTACAATTCAAAAATTCATTAAAAATAGTTACATCTATTCATACAAATTCGTAATTATAGTAGCCTTTAAGTGCCTTTGTCAAGTTTTTTAGTATAAAGTTTCATTTTATTATACCATATTTCTTGTCATTTCGCAATTTTTTGTGACCTTAATCCTAATTAATATATTTCAATGGGTCAACTGCAGAACCATTGATAATCATTTCAAAGTGAACATGTGGTCCTGTTGAACGTCCTGTGTTACCACTTTTTGCAATCGTTTCCCCCTGCTCTACATACTGTCCTACTGAAACTAAAAGCTTACTATTATGTGCATAACGGGTCATTCTGCCGTCCGGATGGCTGATTAATACGCATAGACCATATGCACCATTGTAATCTGCTCTGACAACTGTTCCTGCACTGGAAGCAAATACCGTTGTTCCTGTCGGAACTGCCCAGTCAGTACCCTTATGAAGCCTTCCCCAGCGCCATCCATAATTAGAGCTTTTTATGCCTCCGTTAATCGGCTTAATATAAGTCGGCGGAATAATCGTTCCCCGTTCAATAACTGCCGGTTCTGACACTACCATAATCTTTTCATGGGCTAAGTTACGCTCTACTTCCACACCATTTTCATAAATAACAATGTCATTTCGTTCTCTATGTCCCACCGTACCTTCAAAATGCACCACTTCTCTGGTTGTGTACCAGCTATCATTTAAAATAATGGTAGGTTCTTCTGTATAATCTTCCTCGTATACCTCTCCTTTTGTCACCCGAAGCATCAAATCAGGCTCTGGAACAGCAATAATCAGCTCATCTTCAATATGAATAATCTGATTTGCACTTTTAAAGCCATTTAATGCCATAATCGAAGCAACCGTCGTATCATTTTCATACGCAATAAGAGAAAGACTATCGCCACTCTGTACTACATATATTTTATTCGTTTCTTTTTCTTTTGTTACTTCCAAAAGCTCTGTTTCCACATCTGATAATTCTTCCTGGGGTACAAAACTTTCGTAAATAGCAATCTGTTCTATAAATTCAATATCTAAAACACCAATTTCATAGGCTGCTTCTTTTGCCTTCATCCTTGCAGATTGTAAACCATTCAGCAAAGTCTCTGTTACTCCTGCATAAATTCCCATTTCCTCTGCTAAGGCAGGCTCTGCTTCCTCTAAAACAGTAACAATTGGTTCTAAAGATGCCGTCATCATTCCTTTTACATGTCCGTCCTGTTTTTTGATAACAGGCCTAAATGCTCCATTTTCATCCGCTGCATTTTTGACCCCTGTAAAAAGACTCTCCATTTCAGAAAGAGAAGCAAATGCTGCACTGTAACCGTCAATTTCTACCGTATAACTTTTTGTACCTCCATTTACTGCCGCCTCTAAAAGCCGTTCTCTTAATACATCCTCTAATTCCTGCTCTGTCAAAAGGGCTGTAAATAATTTATTCTTTTTTTCCGTAGAAATGCGATAATCAATTGCCAGTTTGTCCTCTGCCGAAACTGCCAATTCTTTGCGGACTTCCTTTGCCAGTTCTTTCACATCTACGCTTTTATTTACATCACAAATATGCACATCATTAAAGAATACTTGCTGATATGGAATGCCTAAGCTTATATGCTCAGAAGCTACTGCATATAGCATACCCAAAAACACAATTCCCACACCTGCTAATTGCTTTTTTATCTTAGTTGTAATTTCCAATTTTACCATTTATTTGTATTCACACTCTCTACAATTTTCTCAATCGTTTCTTCCACGTTCAATCCTGTCTCATCAATCTGTAAGTCTGCGTATGCTTCATATAATAAAGTTCGTTCTTCGTACAACTCTTTTAATGTCTGTCCGTCTTTTAATACAACACCTCTGCCTTTAATATCACTTAAACGCTTATCAATTTCATCAAACGGAAGCGATAAATATACCACTGTTCCAATTTCTTTTAAGTGTTCCATCGCTTCTTTTCCATAAACCACACTGCCACCTGTTGCAATGACAGAATGTTCTGCTTCCAAGGAAGCATTGATACGGTTCTCTACTTGAATAAAACCTTCCGTCCCTACTTCTGCAATAATTTCCTTTAACAGCTTTCCTTCTTCTTTTTGAATCACCAAATCAGAATCTACAAACTGATATCCCAATACCTTTGCCAAAATAACCCCTACGGTACTTTTTCCGACACCAGGCATTCCTATCAATACAATATTATTCTTATTTTTCTTTTTCATTTTCCCTATTTCCAAATGTAATACTTTTATAGATTTTTAATGCCCTATTTTTTAATATAACACGAATTTCTTCTGCTTTCAATCAGAACACCTATTCATTTATTGTTCGCCCAATGAATGAGTTACAATTCAATAGGGTAGAGGGAGAACAAATTTCTCGCCCCTCCCATTGAACCGTACGTA
>CAYMHX010000194.1:0-5022 GCA_964390325.1 uncultured Roseburia sp.
AGCTGTGATGCTCTGGGATTAAATTTACCAACTGGCCAGCAATATTCCATTTACTGCCAGGATATTTTAAAACACTTCTCATGGCATTACTCCTTGAAAATCCAAAATATTCATCTGAATATCATCTTTAAAATCAAGCATCTCTTCTTTTGCTCTCTGATAGAAGTTTCGGTCAATCTCGAATCCATATGCACTTCGTCCAAGTTCATAGGCTGCTTTTAATGTTGAACCACTTCCACAACAAGGGTCAATCACTACATCTCCTTCATCAGTAAAAATTTCAATTAATTTTTTTAATACCGCTACTGGTTTTTGTGCTGGATGGATTTTAGGAACATCTTTTCCATCTTTCTCCCACATAATATATGAACCATTACTATAGTAGCTTCTGCCCCATTCTTCCTCACTTCCACCATCAAACCAATTAAATACCATATGTCCGGTACCACGAATATTTCTCCCATTCTCATCCACCTGAACACCATTTCTGAATTTCGGAAGCTTATTCCGGTATAAAAGCAATGCATATTCTACTGCACCAACCACACGCATATTTGCTTTAAGTACCTGCGGGCTATAATTTTTACAGAATACAAGCGGTATGTAATTTACAAAACCATGTTTCTTTCCTGCGGCAATCAAAGTCGGCAACTGTTCAAAACTACAAAATACAATCATACATGGACTATCAGAACTTCTCCCTCTTGCCTGCTTCTTTTCATCTTCCTTTTTAAGCATTTTTGAACAAAAGTGAAAATACTCATACAGATTGAAATTAAAATCCGAATTAAAAGCTGCTTTTCCCGCAAGTTTACTCTCTCCGTTCTTATTATCACCGCCGTTATACCACATAGGATTACTACCATAGAAATTATTTCCTACGTTATATGGAACATCAGCGATAATTAACTGCGCTGGTGGAATCGCATACTTCTTATAATTCTGCATCGAATCTCTATAAATCTCACACTTTATTCTTTTCTTTCTATTTTCCATTCTACTTTCAGGAGCAAATCATGATTTCTTGTGCGCACAAATCTCCATGCCCCTTTCTGTTATTTTATAAAATCAAATATATTCATCTGTGCATTGCACCATCGGATTTCCTCATCAATTTCATGTAGAGTCTTTCCAAATGGATTAAATTTGTCATATGCAACATTTTCTTCCAGTTCTAAATCAATGAACTGCTGCCAAACTTCTGGATATAATCTTTTTATCTCTTGATGTTCTTTCAGTTTGGCATTCGGGCAAAACCAACAACCGCCTCTCTTTGACAGTTCATAGCACGGACTTAAAAGACCATATTCTATGCATTTCTGTTTTGCCATTTCTTCTGTATACCCATATTTCTCCAACAAAGAAATTTTTCCCTGTTGTTTTTGTAGCGATTCCAGTCTTTTGGGTTCATCTATTGCAATACCAACATACTGTATAATTGGTTCATTAATCTGTTTGTAATACTGCTGAAGTGGTTTCATTTTTAAATCTCTTTTTACACCACATCTTCCATAAGTTGGAAAACCAAATTTCATTCCTTTATGTTCTAAGTGAACTCTTGGTTTCTCGATTATACGATGATAGAAATCTAAATAATCCCTGCCAGTTCTTACAATATCAACCTTATATCCCCAGTTTTCAAACACTGGAATCGCTACTTCTTTTATAAATTTTATGTGCCGTGGATTTTCACCACTTATATTATTTTTCAAATCATACATGACTTCACTAAACACAATTGAATCTATTGGTTCATTATGTTCGTGTGCCAGTATGATAGTTGCTGTACTATCTTTTCCTCCAGACCAAGCTACCGAATAGTGCATTCAGGATATGTAAACACATATCCGCTACCTCTTGACTACCATTAGACTGCATCCAGTCCGCAAAGGCTTTGGTATTCATTGTTCGCCACTCGCCATCACAATACGTTTATGAGTTTAAAATCTCCCTTCGCTGCACTTTATTCTCTTGGAGCATCTTTCTCCAATATGAAATTTCGTTTTGGTCTGAACGGTCAATTGCATCATAAAGCGTTGCCCTGCAATCTTCTATTGCATTATCAATTTCTTTGATATTAATAACACCAGTTTCAGGACAGCTTTCTCCAAACATTGCAACATAAAATTTTCTTTGATTCTGCAATGTATTCTTTGACTTTTTTCCTTTCATCTTTTCTCTCTTTCTAAGAATTTTTTGTTAAAAGTGGGCATTTCGCACACTTTATTGTAACCATGCTTTCTGTGGCAGATTATTTGTAAATTTAATAAAATCTTTTCCAGCTTTACTCCACTCCGAATAATCTTCCTCTGCCAGTTTGTCATACAATTCTTCAATCTGCTTTACCATCTGCAAATATCCAGTATTTTCATCTCTTAAAATGTCTATGGCTGCCTTTAAGCTATCATATCTTGTGCGTAATGAAATAAATGACTGATACACTCTAAAACACTGTCTGATAGATGTAATTAATTCATCTTTTGTCAATCGCATTAAAACTTTCTTACTTTCATTCTCCGCAAATGCATCTATTCCAGAAAGTCCAAAATAGTCATTTTCATAAGTATCATATCCAAGAAGACCACCATAATCATCTCCTGCACCTGCAACAACAAAGAACCGGTCAAAACAATCAGGTATCCATTCTTCTTCTAAATCACAACGCATCTGTTCACACTCTGCACATAAATCTGCGAACATCATACGGAACTCGTATGCTTCATCTTCATTTCCATCTAAAGCATTAATCAATGAATCGTCATCAGAATCGAAATACCAATGAACATCTTCACATTGTTCCTCAATATCCCATAGTTCTTGCCGAATAGATTCTAAATTAAGACCTTTCACTATCGGCTTTTTGTAACGCAGCTCTTTTGCTTTTCTGCGTTTAGTTTCCTCTGCATTTAGCATGTTTACCTCTTTTCTTCTTTCTTTTCGCCTGTAACATCATGCCGTATTCCTTTGGAGTAATGCGTTTCTCAAACTCCAATCTTTGCAATCTTCTAAATGTATAATAGGAATCTGTCAATGCTTCACTAAATCTCATTTCGCCCCTTTCTATCGAGTGACCAACAAGTTAAACTCGACAGCCACTCGATTATTAAACTTTTTTTGTAATCATTAAACCTTTTTACTTACCATTAAACTTTATTGATAAACTATTACTTTTTATAAAGTTTTAAAGGACACCATTTCGGTTTTGTTTTAAGTATATTTTCCAAATAAACGTCTTCAACGTCCTGTGGTTCTACCTTACATCTGTATAACTGTTTATATGTAAAATTCCCCATTGAAAGCAACTCTGCTTTATAATAAAACGGACATTCTACACAGGCACTTGGCATATCCATTATAAATACTGCCTTATTCATCCTTCCTTTCCTCACTATATCAAACAATTAATCTGTTTTCATACTTCGATAGGTTTTATCAATACATTCCAAAATGCTCACATACGCCAATTCAAATCCATGGACAAATGCTTTTATCTCCACTAAATTCATTGGCTCAGTGGGCTCTACTATTGCTTTGTTCATAGCTTCTATAAGCTCATCTCTTTCTATTTTTGTCATACTTCCCTACTTTTTGCCCACACTTTGAACAATATTTTTCTGATAACAAGATACGATTACCACATACAGGACAAATGCCCTTGTATATAAACTCTGTCGGTGGCAACAGTTCCATTTCAATTTGCTTATCCAATGTTTCGGATGCCATTTTTACTGCTCTCCAAATTTCTGTATCTGTATATGCAAATTTTGTCCTTTCAATGTCACAGTCTTTGTGCAAAAACATTTTTAAAACCTTACTTGCTTTTTGTTCTGTCATATTTTTTAAATCCTTAATGTCAAAAACAATGCCTCTGCAATAAGCCTCACCATCTTCATAAATCATAAATGTTTCATGTGGAATATCTGTTCTATATGTCCATGTAATTAAACTTCCATCTGCATCTTTGATTTCATCATTACACCATAATGCTTCAATCCATCTACTATTTGGAAATTCTTCATCAGAAATATCTGTTTCTGAAACGTACACTTTCCCACCATCAAAACAACCTGCTTCGTCATATATATATCCGTCAAATTCCATTAAATCATCACTTTTACCAGATACAATGACAAATCCATTATCTTTCGCAATTTGGATTTCTTGCTTTGTGAATCTAAATCTATATTCTTTGCCGTTAAGCATTTTGCAAATTCCTTAATATCCATGTTCTTCCTCCATTTCCTTTAGTGCCTGTTCTGCTTCCTGTTTACTCAAAAACCATGTTTCTTTATAAAAGTCAGAATGAACACAGTCTAAACCAGTACAAGTTCTAAAAAGATAACTACTATTACTCCACATCTGCACAGAATGTACTTTCTGCTTATATACCCTGTTATTCTCTGTAAGACCGTTCACGATATTTAGTTTGTAATTTGTTTTGCTCGGTATCTTATAAACCGTATCTCCAATTTTGCAAGGCAATCTCAAAAGTAATCCCTGTGCTTCCAAATCCTCATATACCTTTAAATGCTCTCTCAATTCAGCCATAGCCCAAAGATTGCGATAAAATACTGCTACCATACCTGCAATATGTTCATCTATACCACAACCAAGCTCTACTATTATTTCTTCATCAAAGATTTCATCACTAGCCGATAGTTCTTCTTTTACATATGATTTAAAAATCTCTCTTGTTAAATCTCTGCAATCCATGTCAGTTGCATAATCTCTATATCTTGCCTTTCCATTCTCGATATAGCAACAATTATGTGCCAGCTCAAACATATTCATTTCGCCTACTGGCTTGTCTAATGTTAAACGCTTCATTTCTCACACTCCCATCTTTTCAATATAAGCTTCAGGTAACGTTTTCCACGCAATTACCTTTTGATACTTATTTCTAGCCCATGTGGTTTTTCCTCTGAATGTGTCAATACCAACTTTCACTCCATCTTGCACGCTGTCCCAGTAACAAGGATGATAAGTTACCAAATACTCACCACTTTTTTCTGGCAATCTTTC
>CAYMHX010000195.1:0-4960 GCA_964390325.1 uncultured Roseburia sp.
ATTCGCCATGAGAGTGATTACGATACGTTTTATATTGCTTCAAAAGAAGTTACAATTGAACAGATTCAAACAACAGAACAATTAATAGAACTTGTAGAAGTGTATTGTAAAAATAAGCAGGAAGCGTAAATGAATGGCAGATATTCTACATGAGTATCGGTCATTTATAATCAGTTTGGAGGTTATATGTTATTAAGAGAACATTTGGAAGAGTATACAAAAGAAGAATTGTTGGAGCAGGCAAGAAGTTTTGAATTGCGAAAATGTTCAAAACTTCGTAAGGCTGCGTTGATAGACCGAATTCTGGAATGTTTTTGTAGTGAGGACATGCTTAGAAACAGATTGGCATGTTTGACAAAGGAACAATTGATCATATTTCGTAAATCATGTGATACTCCACAGGATATTTCCATAAATGATGTAATGGATAGTATGCAGTTATGCCGATATTGGCTTGGTTCTTTCGATGAGATAACAGATAGATTCTGTGTATTTGAAGAAGTTGCAGAGTCTTTTAGAAAGGTTGATGACGAAGCATTTCGGATAGAACAATATAAAAAGGGCTGGATGATGAAATGTGTGCAGTTCTTTATAAACTATTATGGAATTGCTCCGGTAGAAATAATATATAAGTTGTATAAACTAAAGGTTAAGGATAGCATAGATGAAATGATAGATATGCTGTGGGAAATGCCTATGGATATTGTGGAATCCTGTATTTTCACGATGGACAGATTAGGATTACAGGAGTGGCCAAAGAACGATCCAATTTATTCTTCTAAGGGATTGTTTGTACATATACCGATGTTGGAGGATAAAGAAATTGGTTATTTATTAAATCAACAAATGGATAAAGAATTTTATATTCCTTCTGTACAGCAGATTGAAGAAATTTGCAGAATAGGATATGAGGCAAGTTCATTGGCATATAAAAAATTAGAAACATTTTTCATAAAGAAAATGGATATGTCATATGAGCATGCTGTTACATGGTGTCTTCAGGTATGGGCAAATAGTTATGAGGGAGAATCACCTGCAGATGTGATTCGTAAAATGTCAGAGGCAAATATCGTATTTGAAGATGAAAAGCAAATGAATGAATTCTTAGGAGTGATTGTGGAGGCTCAGAATAACACACGAATGAAAGAGAACAGAGGTCATAAGCCTAATGAATTGAGACGAAAAGAATTTACTGATGGTATGCCGACAATTGTACCGGGAAGTTCTCATGTGGCAGTGATGTTAAGAGATGCTGCACCACAGTTAAAAGAAATGGGAATACCTGTTGATTTAGAAGGAAATGCCGCTACTGTTACTACAGCCTTCTATTCTAATGGATTAAGTACTAATGTGGTAAAAGCAGAAAAGAAAATTTATCCTAATGATCTGTGTCCGTGTGGTTCAGGAAGAAAGTATAAGAAATGTTGTGGGAGAAAATAAAGAACAGAGATTAGATTCTGTATAAGATATAGATTTTTTCATGGAAAAAATATTTGAATCAGAGGTGAATTGTGTTTGAATGAGATAAGGATATTAGCAGATTTTATAAATAGAGTGGATAAACAGGCATTAGCAGTATATACGCCTACGGTAGAAGATATTTGTTCAAGAAAAAATGTAAGCAGGAAAGAACTTGAAGAGTTATTAGATTGGCTGGTATCTGTATGTGTTAGCAATGATATGATAGAGTTATTTAAAAGAGCGTGTAGGAAATTTTACTATCAATATCCGGAATCGATAATGGATTATGTTTTAATTTATAAGGAATTGTATGAAGGAGATATTGAATAAGCCGCAGATCGAATCTGCGGCATTTGTTGTATAAAAGCTTATTGATATTGAACAGCCTCTTCAATTGGAAGATGAAATAATTTTAGTGAATGTTCGTACTCAAATTGATAAAATTCATCATCGAACTTTTCAGTTTTATAGGCAGCAATCATCTCACGAACAACTGAATGCAATGCAGTAGAAAGCATGGTACTATAAAAATAGGATTGAAACACAATTTCACCAGATATAGTATTGTATTCTTGTCTCACTTTAATGCCTAATTCTTCTAATTGGGATATCATGGCGAGGTATTGTGCATAAGCAACAGCAGCTTCTCTTTCTGTTTCTAATAATTGATTTGTTTTAAATGTAGCAAAACAAATCAACCATCCAACTCTTGAAAGCTCAGGGGCAGATTGAATTTCTATCTCATATCCATTTTTTATAAGTTTTTCAAAGATAGTTATAAATTCATCTACATAGTGAATTTTAAAGCATGTTTTTATGTGATATAGTAAATCTTTATATTTTTCATCGACAGCCTGTTTGACAGAATCTTCCACATCTCTCAAATCGAGAGGATAGCGGCACTTCCATAATTCATATTGTCTTTCCTGATAATCAGGATTTTCAGAGTCGGCAGCAAATGCTGCCTGTGTTCTATACCAGTTATCTAAGTTTATATTTCCAAATCTTCCAAAAGGATGCTCGTCATCAAAATAGAGTATCGGTTTTCCAGTAGAATCTTTTCCAACTTTTAATCCGAATGTATCTTCCAGTTCAAAGAAAATATGCATGAAATCTAAATCGGAATTGATATTATGGTTTGTAAAAGCAGATACATCTACATCTAATGCTTTTGCAATAGCTTCTAGTTTTTCTTTTTTTGGTATCATTTTTTCACTTTCATATTGCCTGATACGAACATCTGCGGTAGAGGCTGAAAAACCGGATTTGATACCAAGTTCTTTTTGCGTCATGCCACGCAAAATCCGAATATTTCGAATATTAACTCCAACACCCATAAGTAAACCCTCTTTTTGTTATGATAGTAGGATTGTAACATAAATTCGTAAGAATAGAAAGAAAAGAAATAAAAATGTTTCTATGAAATACTTGACAGAAATATAAAACATTCTGTATAATTGCAAATAAATAGAAATAAAAATATTTCTATCACAAAAACAGAAGGGAGAAAAAATTTATGAGTGAAAAAAATAACAAACCTGTATATGTTGATGTAGCAGAAGTATGCAGAGATTGGGGCTGCAGTCGTTCAAAAGGATATGCCATTATTAAACAGTTATCAGAGCAGATGAAATCTGAAAATCCACGTTTATTAACCATGAGTGGAAAAATCAATCGCATTTACTATGAAGAAGCTTGTATGAGGAGATAAGCAATGGAGCAGGCAATAAAAAAAGCTCTTGCGGGAACAAGAGCTTGGGACACATATATTGCTATATGCATCATGACCAAAGAGAGAATAGAATAAAATGTGTCCTTTTTCAAGAGAGGAGATGTAAGATTGAAAGAAACAAATTTCTTTCAATCCCAAGTTTGTGTCTGCACTGCATCCACAAACTTGATATGCACAAAAAGCAGTGCAGGAATGAGGTAAAAAGTGCCTGTTTTGAAAAATAAGACGCAAGGAAATTATGTAAATGTTTATAAGGGGATAGCAATGGACCATTCTTTGAGCTTAAAGGATAGAGGAATGATGCTTACGTTGTTATCCCTGCCGGATAACTGGGAGTTTACGGTGGCAGGACTTGGGAAAATACTTCCGGATGGGAAAGCAGCCATTCACAGCAGTTTGGAACGTTTACAAGATACTGGTTATCTGCGAAAGGAACAGAGTAGAGGCGAAGGTGGTGTTTTTGCGGAAAATATAATTGAGGTACATGAAACACCATGTTTACCGTTTACCGAAAAACGGCTACCGGATAATCCGGTAACGGAAAAACGGGTAGCCGAAAATCGGTCACAAGTAAATAATAAGAGAGTAATAAATAAAAAAGGAATTAACAAGAAAGTAAATAATCAATCTATCAATCAGCACTTGGAAACAGAGGAGATGGATAAGATAGATAATTACACTATGATAATTAAATTCAATATAGAATATGATGCTCTTTTAAATGACAATCCTTGCAAAAACGAAATAATTGATGAAATTTTAAATCTGATAGTGGAAACAGTAGTTGTAAAACGAAAAACGATTCGCATTGCCGGTGCAGATTATCCGTATGAATTGGTAAAAGGGAAGTTTCTTAAGCTGAATATGGAGCATATACGATATATTTTGAACTGTATGGATAAAAATACTACCAAAGTACGAAATATCAAAAATTATCTTTTGACGGCATTGTATAACGCGCCCAACACGATGGATAACTATTATCAGTCAGAAGTAAATCACAATATGTATGGAGGTGAAATTTAGTGTCAGTAAGCAAAGATACAAAAAAGGGAACATGGATTGTCTATGCCAGATATACGGATTGGCAGGGGAAAGTAAAAGTGCTTCATAAAAGAGGTTTTAAAACCAAAAGAGAGGCTTTCACAATTCGCTTGGTCTTATTATGAAAAATAATGCTTATTTACAGCGAAGTTTGTATTAAAATTGTAGTAGAAAACGAGTGAGTGGTCAATTAAATTTCTATTAGAAAATTATCATTTTTTGATAAGAGGGTTAGAGAGACTTCCCTAAAAAATAGAGCTGTTGACCGGAGGGAAAACAGGTCTATTTTGCCTATGTGTCATGACATAGGCAGTGCTTGCTATTCTTCTCAGAGACTTAGGATATTATATAAGACTATTAATTTTAACATAAAGTCTGACGGTTTTTTATCTTAATAAATTTATAGAGATATATAAGAAATGAATAAGATGTTATTATCTAAAACATTAGGAGTTTGTATATTGAAAATTTGATTATCAAATGTGGAAAAAGCAGATAAGTAAATATCATAAAATATGTAACAGTTCAGCCATACAAGCTCGATTTGGCTGTTTCACAGCCTTTTTCGCTGCTAACGCAGCTAAAAATCTCGCTTATGGCAGAACGCCATATTCAAAATACACAAAAATTTTTCGTATGCAAATAAATTTGCACTCAAAATTTGTGTATTTTGACATGGCTGAACTGTTACTAAAATATCAATAAATATTCTACAAATATTGA
>CAYMHX010000196.1:0-4950 GCA_964390325.1 uncultured Roseburia sp.
AGCCCTTCAACGCTGTCTAAACTCCATTGCTGATTTAATGGATGAAATCATTATCATAGATACCGGTTCTACTGATCAAACAAAAGCTATTGCAGCAAAATATACCTCCCAAATCTACGATTTCCACTGGCAAGATGACTTTTCTGCTGCCCGTAACTTTTCTTTTGAAAAGGCAACTATGGACTATATCAAATTTCGTGTAAAATATTCCCCAATCCTATGGATAAAAGAAAGCACATCCAGCTTCATAGCATCCGGAAACGCAGACAATACCGGTGCTGTCTCAAAACTAAGTACCTTATCAAATCCAATCTTTCTCAAGCCACGAATAAATCCTTCCCAATCCGTAGCCGATGTATTCTCCCTTGTTTTCGTAAAAGTAAATGGTATCTGATGCAAATCTCCTATTCCATCATTATCATGGATATGCAAAACTTTTAATCTCGAACCCAATGCTGTAAGAAAAGATTCAAAATCAATTCCCACCAAATTCGCATGTCCCGTATCAAAGCAAAATCCAAGAACCTCTGCCTGATACTTTTCATTAAACGCATCGATCCGTCTAACCGCCTTTCTCACATCTCCGCAAGGACCTTCCACGATATGACCTGCGATTCCTGTATAAAGATTCTCTATACATATCGTAATCCCATATTCTTTCGCCATCGGTGCAATCGAATCAAGAAACCGTTCCGTCTCCTTCCATTCTAATTCCTCTGACCCTAAATACTGTTCCAATTTAAATCCATGAACTACAATATATTTACACTCAAAATATCTGCATAATTCCATAGATTTTGGTGCTACCTGATTCCACAGATAATCATTCACCGCTACATCCGCGGTTGGCACATAAAGAGGATATGGCATATGCATCTGATGAATTGTAATTCCCAATTCAGAAGCTGCTTTTTTATGTTCTGAAAAATAATCAAACAACTCTTCCACCGATTTATCAAAAAAACGATTCAAATTTTCTTTGTAAATATCCGTATTTTTTAAATAACTATTCAAACTAAAATCGCAACAATGAAACCCTGCCTCTTTGAGCATTGCAAAACCTTCATATGGATTCTCATCCATCACGACTCCTTTTGTTTGTACACCTATTCCCTGCATTATCGCACCTCTCTTATATCAGCATCAAATCTATCCGTATACATAGATGGAAGATACTCATCATTGTACCGCTCAATCGGATTTTTAATCCTCATATCACGCAATTGCTGTTCTATTTCATCATAGTAAATATTACAAATAAAAATCGCACAATCCTCTGGAAGCTCTTTCAATTCTTTCGGATTTTTAATCGTTAAACCTTCAAACTGTGTTCCCCATATATTTGAATTATTATCACAAGTAAACAATGGACGATATTCTTCCCCATAACATTTCATATAATTACGGCACATATTTCCTGCACCAAACAGAACACGCTTTTCATATTTCTTTATTACCTGTTCCATAGAAATCTGCCATGTTAAAAAGTCTGCCATCTTTTTAGCATAATGAACTACATCTGCTTGCAATAAATGTGAAACAGAAGCAATAGAATCTCTAAAATTATAAATCAATAATCCATCAAATTCGATATTTCTCAATCCTTTTATTAAATTCAACCAATCCATTTTACTCTTTCCATTTTTACTACTAGAAAATGGAATTAATGAATTATCAGTCACTCCATCATTATCCCTAATAATAACAGCCTTAATGTTATTTCTTAAAACATCTGTAAATTCATACATATTTTGTCCTAATAAATTGCACACACCAATATCCATGCATATTCCAAATACTTCCGAACCTGCTTTTTCATTTAACATTTCTATAAAAGCTTTCAATTCATAACTATCACTCCAAAAGCCTCTTACAAAATGCCCATTATGGATATTATAACTGTTTCTTATCAGAATCATAACACCGAGCTGTTTTGCTTCTTCCGCAAAAGACAAATAAAATTCCTGACTTTTTTTCCTATCATCTTCTATCTTAACTTTTTTTACATTTGGCTCTACAATCAAATACTTACTACCCGACTTTTTACATAACTGTAAACTTGCTTTTGTCAGTCTTTCTATCAATTCATCTGAATCTGTACGTTCTGTATCGTATGGCATAGAAGGAGCTTTTACAATTACATTTTTAAATCCCAAATTTTGAGCACGCTGCATATAAAAACGTACTGCTTCTTCCATTCTTTCTGGTTCTCTTGTAAGAAAAATCGTTTCTTCTTCCCCCGGTCGCTTTCTTTTTAAATATTTTTGATATACTTCTTCCCTATTTTCTAACAAATATTCAGAACAATAACAAGACAAATCTATCATTGCATCCTTAAAACCAGCCTTACTTAACGCAACATTCCATTTATTTATTCTTTTTCCTTCTATCTCTCCTATGCAGACTACTTTCATCTCATCCCCCGTTTTCTCTGTTATTTTCTCTCGAAGCATAGTAGAACTCACCTTTTCCGTATATGGAAAAAATACGATATCCGCTCCCTGCTTTTCTAAAAACTCTTTATCTTTTATCCAACCTTCCTCTCCGTTATGGTCATCTCCTGAAAACTGAACATCAAATTGAAACATCCGATAAGCATCTCGTATCCCTGCATAATTTTTGGGAAGTGCTTCTGCCTGGTCTACATAACGACACGATGCAACAATCTCCACACGTTCCTCACAAGGAATCACTGGATATTTCTCTTTCAGATTATATATTGTTTCATCTGCAATTACCCCTACAATCAAATAATTACACTGTTCCTTTGCTTTTCGCAATAAATTCAAATGTCCTACATGAAACATATCGAATGCGCCTGCAACATAACCTATATTGTATTTCTTTTTTTCTTTATTCTCCAAACTATGTACAGAGGCAATCCGTTTTAACGGTCTTGGATAGTCCTTATTCCAATCATAAATACTATACTCTCCAACTCCCAATTCTTCTAACTGTTTCATTACAGAAATATAATTCTTAATACAAATAATTACCTTATATTCACCGCTCTTTAAAGTCTTTAAAATCTCTGGCGACTGAATTACAATTCCATCTATTTCCTCGCCCCATTTTTCCTGATTATTATCAATAATAGCATAGACCGGATAATCTTTGCCATAAATCATAAGAAACTTTTTCGTAAAATTACCTGAACCAAATAAAATTAATTTTCTTGTATCTGCATTTTTAAAAATATCAATAAATAATTTTTGGTAATCATCTGCCGAATAATTAATTCTCTGCCTGTTAGAATTGACAATATTTGCATCTCTCCTACACTTTTGATGATAGTGCCACAGTTCCTTATCATTCTTCAACTCTGCCAAAAATTCCCATTCTTTACGCTGCCATTCCTTTAAATTCCGTTTTAAATCATAACGCTCTAACAGTACATCCATTGGAAGTAATTTACTTGCTTCCATATCTCCATAATAAAATGAAGCTATCATTCGCCAAATCAACACATTTGCCGAATAATTTTCCACACAAAATTCTTGGTCATAGAAAACAAATTCTCCATTTATAAAAAAACTGTTCAATGGAACCATGTCAAAATAGCCTTTTTTAAGAATTGCACCATTGCCATCTCTCTTATCAGCTTCTGCAATTTCCGAAGACTTCAAAATTAAATCCCTAAAATGATCCATTTCTAACAAAAACTTATCCATATCCTTATGCAGCAACTCTTTTAAATAAACCTGTCCTGTTTTATATTCTACAAAAGGCATAGAAAGAACATCATTTTCTAATATTGTATCAACCGTTAATAATCCTCTCTCCCGAAGCTCATCCGAATATTGCTTTAACTTTTTTAGTTTTTGTTTTCCTTCCGGAAAAACACATTTCTTTTCTACCGTTCCATTTTCTCTTATTACCGTAAGCAAAGCATTTGCTCGTCCTCGTTCCATGGAGCTTGTAACCTGCAGCACATCAGACAGACTTCCTAAAACAGAACATTCAACCAAAAAGCCATTTGCCATTTCATGAAACATACCTTCTTGAATCAATGTTTTATAAAGACTTTCTTCCTCCAAAAATACACTCTGTGAATAATGGTAGGTTGGAAATATCCTATTTGACAAATCCTCATTCGAACGATACGTTTCTGAAAGAATCAAAGATGGATTCTTCAAATCTGAAAATACGGAAAAAAAGCGGTTCTTTTCCCAACCGGCTTCATTCAAGAATGTCCGTATCTCTCCTTTTGAATAACATCTTCCCAAAAACGCATCTTCTTTTTTCACATAAGCTCTACGGTAGCCTTCCACACCATCAAAATTACGATCTGTATAAGGATCTCTGTCTCCACAAAAATAACGAACTCCTAAACGGTTATTCATTCCTAAAAGCAAATGCCCGTCACAACATATAGTCTTTCGCAATAATTTCAGAATCGTTATGGGTTCCTTTACTTCCTCTAAATATGCAACACACACAATGTAATCAAACCTATCCGTATACTTTAGAACCCATTCCTCCGTTATTTCCGATATATCTACTGTAACCAACTCTTCTGATAAACTTTGC
This sequence comes from uncultured Roseburia sp., assembly GCA_964390325.1. Taxonomy (GTDB): domain Bacteria; phylum Bacillota; class Clostridia; order Lachnospirales; family Lachnospiraceae; genus Roseburia. The sequence goes on from CAYMHX010000196.1 coordinate 4,531, forward strand.
AAAACCTCTCTATACGAGTCTTCCTGCTTTCCAATATATAATATCTTAGTATCTTTCCTAAAATTATACCAATTCAATAATCCCTTTGGGATATTATGTATCAGTTCTTCCGTAGATGTTGTTATCATATCCTGTATCCTCTCAATTGTATTTCTTATAGCTCATCATTTTTCTTTGTATATAATACCCCTAAATAACTTTTCATTTATTATACAACGGACGTATCTAAATTTCTAAATAATCTCTGTATATCAAAAATACCATAGTCTTTTATGCCCATCTGCTCAAGCTGATATATAATTGACTCGTAATTCGCCACACAAATCATTACTTTATAAGAATCTTTATCTTGTTCTAATAACCACTCCGGTGCATAAATCAAAACATCATGCCAACTTGTATTCCACTTTGATTCTTGAT
>CAYMHX010000197.1:0-4937 GCA_964390325.1 uncultured Roseburia sp.
TAAAAATGGGACTTGAAGATGACCAGTTTACAAATGCCAGCAGAATTATTATTTTGAAATTGGAAGAAAAAGGTATGCTTGGAATTATTGTTGATGAAGTAAAAGAAGTTGTTACGTTATCAACAGATGAAATTGAAAAGAGTGGCAAAAAAGGCAGTTTTATTAATGGTGTTGGTAAGCATGGAAATGAATTAATTTCGTTGTTTGATATCAATGCTATTGTAGAAGAAAATGTATAAAATGTAACAAGATTTATTTACATAGTGAGGCCGAACTCGGTCTCACTATGTTATATTTTCTGTTTTGGAAATAAGAAGTGATTTTTAATGGATTTTTGCATCGTAATTATAAGGCTACTGAATAATTACGAAGTGATTTAAATAGTTTAGAAGAAAATGGTATAGAAAGGCATAATTGCGATATGGGTAAATTTTCTCTTGAAGAAGTAAATAGTATGTATATGGATGTACTAAAGGAAATTGGCAATATTGGTGCGGGAAATGCGACAACAGCGATTGCAAGAATGATTGGGGCCAGAATTGATATGAATGTACCAAATGTAAAGCTTTTGGAGGTATCAGAACTTGGAACAGCCGTTGGAGCAGAAGATGATACAATTATTGGTATTTTTCTTGAAGTTTGTCATGATATTGAAGGAAGTATGATGTTTTTGTTGGATATAGAATCAGGGCATTATATGGTAAATACCCTTATGTGTAGAGATATGTCTTATGATGCTGATTTTGATGAGATGGATTTATCTGCATTGAAAGAAATAGGAAATATTATTGCTGCATCTTATCTGACAGCATTGTCTACCTTGACAGGATTAAGCATTGCTCCTTCTGTTCCAAATATTGCAGTAGATATGGCAGGAGCAATTTTAAGTGTACCTGCAATTCAATTTGGAATGATGGGAGATAAGGCATTGTTGATTCAGACAGAAATTAATGCGGATGTTGCTATTAATGGTTATTTTATTTTGATGCCGGAACCAGATTCCTATGATAAGATTTTAAGCTCACTGGGTATCCAGATTTAAGGAGAAGAATAACGATGGGAAAAGTAGTGAAAGTAGGTATGGCTGACTTAAATATTTGTAAATCTCCTGATGTTATTACAACGCTTGGATTGGGGTCTTGTATTGGATTAACATTGTATGACCCGGTTTCAAAAGTTGGAGGTATGGTGCATTATATGCTGCCGGACAGCAAACAGGTGCGGAATAATGAAAATATTGCAAAATTTGCAGATACGGGAATTGAAGAATTATTAAAACGAGTGACAGCAGCAGGTGCAAATAGGACACGCTTGGTTGCTAAAATTGCCGGAGGAGCAAAGATGTTTGCTACTTCTAATGTTTCTAATATTGGGAATATTGGTGCAAGGAATGCAGAGGCAGCAAAGCAGATATTAAGACAAAAGGGGATTCGTTTGATTGCAGAGGATACAGGGCTTAATTATGGAAGAACTGTAGAATTGCATTGTGAAACAGGAGCATTTCATATAAAAGCAGTTGGAAAACCTGTAAAAGTGATATAGAAAGGGAATGGGAAAGTTATGAAAACGAAATCATTACCTGTAATGCTTATGTTAGTAGCAGGGGCATTGGCTAGCATTTTAGGATTGGTATATCGATATGATACAGTAAATTTTTGCATAATGTTACTGACAGTGTTAGTTGTTTTTTATATGTTTGGATGCATTGTAAAAGGGATTATTGATAAGAATTTTGCAGGGCTTGACGTAAAAGCAGCTATGGCTGGTGAAACAGAAGAAATAAAGGAAAATATCGAATCAGAAAGTGATAAAAAAGCAGAAGAATAGATGTGGGTGGTTAAATGAAAGCTGCAGATAAAGAAAAGTTATGGGAAGAATACCAAAAGAATAAAACGTCTCAATTAAGAGAGCAGATTATTTTGGAATATGCACCTTTGGTAAAACTTGTTGCCGGAAGACTGAGTATGTATCTCGGATATAATGTAGAGTATGAAGATTTGGTAAGTTATGGAATTTTTGGTTTGATAGATGCAATCGATAAATTTGATTTGGGCAAAGATGTCAAATTTGAAACCTATGCAAGTCTTAGAATTCGTGGAACGATTTTAGACCATATTCGGAAAATGGATTGGATTCCAAGAACGGTACGCCAAAAACAAAAAAAGATAGATGAAGCAATTAAACAGATTGAAATGCGTACAGGCAATTTGGCATCTGATGAGGAATTAGCAGAAGAATTGGGGATATCAGAGGAAGAATTATTGAACTGGCAGTCTCAATTAAAGGTAACAAATATTGTATCATTAAATGAATATTTAGAACAGGGTAGTGAACCTGTGATGGATGCCCGCAGAAATTCCCATTTTCAACAGCCGGAGGATAGGATTCAGGAAGATGAATTGAAACAGATGTTGAATGAAACTATGGAAACTTTGACAGAAAAAGAACGTAAAGTTATTTTGTTTTATTATTATGAAGAATTGACGTTAAAGGAAATCAGCAATATTTTAGGAGTATCGGAATCTCGAATTTCACAGTTACATACAAAGGCATTATTAAAAATGCGAAAAAAATTGGGAAATTATATGGATATTCTGATTGCAGAGCCATAAGAAAGAGAAAGGATGTGAAGCTATGTCAGTAACACCACTTGGATTGCACGCAATGATTCAGCGTACGAATGATGTAGGTGCAATCAAACAACAGGAAGATGCAAAACCTACTGTTGAACAGCATAGTATTCAGTCTCAACAGATAAAACAGGCACATGATTTAACACATAAGGTAGCACAGCCAGAAGAAAAAGAGAATGAAAATTTTCGTTATGATGCCAAAGAAAAGGGAAATGGAACTTATCAAAAAAGAAAACAAAAGAAAAAGAATATAAAAGAATCAGAAAAAGAAGTACAGGGAGACGGCAGAGTGATTTTAAAGGGGCAGATAAGCCGTTTTGATATAAAAATATAGAGGATAAAGGTAATTACAATGACGGTAATAGAAATAGCATTGTTAGTAATTGGATGCATATTTATGATAGCAAGTTTTTTTATTTCAGAAAAACTTTCAGGAAAAGAAATCAATCGTATTGCAGAATTAAGTGATACGGAATTAAAACGGATTATCCAAAAAGGAATGGAAAAGGCTTCTGTTCAAATTGAAACGGTAGTAGACCAAAAGGTAGATGAAGTATCTGAAAAAGCAGAAAGAGCTTTAGAACGGGAATCAAATTTGAAAATTATGGCAATTGATGAATATTCTGGTACGGTGATAGAGGGAATGAAAAAGACACATGATGAAATTATGTTCTTATATAGTATGTTAAACGATAAGCATACAGAATTAACTTCTTTAACCGGCGATTTACAGCGCCTTGCTGCAAACGTCCGTAATTTACAGGATGGAATGCAGGTGAAAAGTGAACCTGTAAGAACAATGCCAAGTGTAGATATGACAAAACCTGACATACCAGCGAGTGCCATTTTTGCTGGAATGGAGGCGGTTGCAAGTATCGAGCAGGATGAGAAAGAAATGCTCTATGACTTAAGCAACAGGGAATTTTATGAAGATACAGAAAGTAATAATGACAGAATTTTAGCGTTATATAAAGAAGGTTTTGATAGAGTAGAAATAGCCAGAAAGTTAGGACTTGGTGTAGGAGAAGTCAGTCTGGTAATTGGATTATATAAAGGGGAAAAATAAGTGAAGCTTAAGTATTATTTGCGGGGATTGGGAATTGGAATTATTTTGACAACGATTATTTTGACAATTTCTTATTCCGGACGTAAATTGGAATTAACAGATGAAGAAATTATACAAAAAGCCGAGGCTTTAGGTATGGTAATGGAAGAAGATTCTTTGTTTCCAAATAAGAATGAAGAAAATAAGATAAATGTAGAAAATAGCACAGAAAATAAAAATATAATAGAAACAGAGCAGAATACTATTATAGAAAACAGCGAAGTGGTGTCAGAAACACAAGTTACTGTGGAAAATAGTGAAATGGTATTAGAATCGGAAGTTACAGCAGAGAATAGTCAGGCGATGTCAGACTCAGAAATTACGATGGAAAACAGTGAAACTGTATTAGGACAGGGAAATATAGCAGAGAATAGCGAAATGATATCAGAGCAAGAAGATACAGTTGAAAATGGAGAAGCTGAAGTTTACAGATTGACAATTTATCCTGGATTTTCAGCAAATTCTATAAGTAGAGAGTTGGAGCAAAATGGTATAATAGCAGATAGAAAGGAACTTGCCCAGTATTTGGCAGAAGTAGGTTATTCAAGAACGCTTCTTGTTGGAGAATATGAAATTCCTTATGGTGCGACAATAGAAGAAATATATCAAATTTTAAAAGCAGGTCCATTATAGAATAAATTAAGGGAGATTTTATGAAATCTCCCTTAATTTATTAGTTTTTGGAAGGATTATGAAAAAATACTTGCAAGCAGATATTTGGTGTGATATAATCGACAAGACTCACAAAATTAAACACATATACTGACGGAAGGACCGGTGCCGATTTGGTCGTCCAATGGATGAAGTATATGGAAGCAATGAAAACCATGGAGGTAAAAAAATGAGTGTTATTTCAATGAAACAGTTATTAGAAGCAGGTGTTCATTTTGGACATCAGACAAGAAGATGGAATCCAAAAATGGCTCCATACATCTTTACAGAAAGAAATGGTATCTATATCATCGACTTACAGAAATCTGTAGGTAAAGTAGACGAAGCTTACAAGGCAATGTCTGATATCGCTGCAGCAGGTGGTACAATCCTTTTCGTAGGTACAAAGAAACAGGCTCAGGATGCTGTTAAGACAGAAGCAGAACGTTGCGGTATGTTCTATGTAAACGAAAGATGGTTAGGTGGTATGTTGACAAACTTCAAGACTATCCAGAGCCGTATCGCAAGATTAAAAGAAATCGAAACAA
>CAYMHX010000198.1:0-4931 GCA_964390325.1 uncultured Roseburia sp.
TTCTGCAATAGGGGAGAGCCGCCGAAGCGGTCCTCCCCATTATTTAAAATTTTTCAAACCGTTTTTATTATGCATTTGCTTCTTTTCTGCTGTCCCTTAAGCCAAAACACATTGGAATGAGAAGAAGCAATAAAACGATACCAACAATCTGCTCTCCTCCGCTGTTGCTCTGATATTGTTCATGTTCTCCGACTCCTGATTTTTGATGGCTGTATGAGCCGATTTGCGCTTCCTGCTCTTTCCCGTAAGCCCCGATGGTTCTTCCAATTTCCACAAGCTCCTGCTTGGAAAGATCGGATACCTGACTGCCTAGCAAGGATATGGTTTTCATACTGTTAAATTCATGAATATATGGAAAATCAATACTTTCCTCAACTTCTTCCCTATCCATGCTGCTTTTAATTTACTGATACACTCATCTGTCTGATATAAAGTAGATTTTCCCGCACCATTAACTCCTGCTATGACAACATATTTCTTCATTAAAACAAATTCCTTTCAATCACTTGTTTTTGTTTTTTCTGAAGCAGAAAATCTCCCACTAATTCATAAAACTCCTTTTCTTCTTCTGTTTCAGCCTCCAATACTAATTGTAATGTATCTTCCGGTTGTAACATTGAAATATCTTTATAAATTTTACTGAATTTTTTTACATCACACATAATTTCCGTCTCCTTTCCAAACGCACAAAGTATTCTGTTGTACCTTCTTCAAATTTTTTATCACTTGTTACATAAAAACCTTGCCTCTCGTAAAAAAAATGCTCGGACATTCTTTTCTAATGTCCATAAGGAATTGGCATCATATTCATTAATCGCATATTTCACTAAAGCAGAACCTATTGATTTTCCCTGAAGTACAGGTTCTACAAATAGTTTTTTAATCTCTTTATTCTCTATTTGAATAACTCCTTTTACAGCACCATCATCATATACATACATGCTTCCGACAGATTCTCTATAAACATCTACAAGATTTTCCGCCTGCATTTCATTAAAATAGAAATCATCATCTTGGAATATCGTACTCCATTCCGCTTTGGCAATCCTGTTCTTCCAGTCTGTTTTCTAATTATTAACAACACTTTATACCACGATTTTGAAACTCAAAATAGACCTTGCTAATTCCCGTCTGTGAAAAATCAAGCTGCTTTCCACTATCTTCTCCTGAATACAATGCATATGACTGTTTCTTCATTTTTATCTTTACTCGATAATAACCCTTTTCTCCATGATAACGATTGATAACCATAATTTTTTCCACTTCTTTAATATTAGCATAAAAAATTTCTTTCTTGCGTTTCCCTTTTCTGAAAATCACTTTCTCGTTTTGAAAGATTACTTCCATATTTTCTGCCGCAAACCATTCAAATTTTACTGTTAAAAAGCATAAAATTCCAATAAATAAAATCAGAATCATATTTTCACTTATTTCTATTCCTAAATAATAAAAAAAGTCGCTAACAGTATAGGAACCGAATACACTTAGCATACAGAAGAAAAAACTCTGAAGACGATTCATCTTTTCTATCATCACATGATAAACTTTTTCTTCCATTTCATCTCCCTGTTCCTAAACCTTTGCACTAAGCCACTTTTTCAATGCTTCCATCTGTTTTATGGCATCTGCATAGCCGGTTTCATATACACGCTTCACGTTTTCCGCGTCTTTTTCCATTCTTCCGATATTAAGCGGCTCATCCGGACGAATCACAAAAACCTTTCCCTGTTTTTCCAGTTTCAAAATTTTCTTTATCGTTCTGTTATAAGCAATATGTCTGTTTTGCAATACATCTGCAAATTTTGGATATTTACGATATAACATCTTTGGAAGAAAACGAAGTTCCGGTTTTTTCCGATATGCCACATCACGGGTTAATATCAGCACATTCCTCTGATATCCCATTTTTCGGAATGCTTCCACAGGAATACTGTCTGTGATACCACCATCTAAATATTTCTTTCCTCCCAGTTCCACAATCTGTGAAAAATACGGCAGCGAAGCAGAAGCACGAAGGTAGTCAATCTGTGTTCTCATATCTGTAAGCTGTATGTATTCTGCTTTTCCTGTCTCTACATTACTGCAAGTAACATAAAATGGTGTTTTATTTTTCAAAAATGCCTCATGGTCATAAATATCCAGTCTGTCCGGCAGCTCATGATAACAAAACTCTGCACCCACAATATCCCCTGTTTTAATCCAACTGCGAAAACTCATAAAACGTGGATCATTACAGTATTTCATATAGTAGCGAAGACTGCGCCCTTTCTGATTGGAAAGATACGAACAACCGTGTATTGCTCCTGCTGATACGCCTATGACTCCGTCAAACATTAATCCCTGCTCCATAAATACATCCAATACTCCCGCAGCGTAAATGCCCCGCACTCCGCCACCTTCTATTACAAGACCTGTCTTCATTTCTACCTCTCCTTTGACATTCTCCACTTTCTAATTCCATTATACATCTGCCTGTCAATTATCAGATACATTTTTATCTTTATTGTTTTTCCATTCTTCTTTTAATAAACTGTACATACAAGCATCTACAATTCCTTTATTATTAAAATCAGCCTGTCTTAACGTACCCTCATAGGTTAATCCGCACTTTTTCATCACATTTCCTGAATGTGGATTATCAGGGTCATGCTGAGATTCAATTCTGTTTGCTCCGACTTCATCAAATAAATAAGGAATAATGACTGAAAAAGCCTCGCTTGTGATTCCTTTGTGCCACCATTTGCTGCCTATACAATACCCAATATGTAAAATGTTCAGAACTTCATTCTTATCTACAACACTTATTGTACCAATCGGTTCATTTATTTCCTTTAATACAATTGCCCACTGATAAAAATCCGGCTTCTTGCTTTTTTCAATCCAATCACTGATAACACTTTCTGTTATTGAAATATCTGTATGTGTTGGCCAGCGCAGAAATTCTGTTACCTTTTCATCAGATGTCCAATTTTTAAATGCTGCTTTTATATCACTCGACATAAAAGCCCTTAAACATAATCTGTCTGTTTCTATTGTAACTGTTCCTTTATGCTGCATATGATACCTCCGTAAACTTCATTTTTTCAAAAGATGTTGCTCTGTTATGTTATCACCTGTTCCGTTTCCGGCAATTTTATTTCTTCCTCTGCAAATTCTTTTTCCAAACGTTTCTGCAATTTTCTCTTACGACTATTGTAATAAGTATATATTTCTCTGTCCGGAATCCATATTCCTGCCTCATCGATTTTATGAAACACATATTCTAAAATTTTTTCATTATCCCGTTTGCCCGGTATTTTACCGGACTCCATGTAACACTTACGATATGCTTCATAAAACCATTCCGCAATCTTTGTTTTTTGCTTTTCTTTTAATGCTGAAAACTTTTTATCCATCTGAAGAAGTCTGCCCTCTACCATCTTATGATTCTTTCGTGACATTTTCATTTTCCTTTCAAGCACATAATTAGTCTCCGATTTGTGTCACCATTGGTGTCACAAATTCTCCTACGGTTTGCCTTATTCCATAAGCCTTTCTTTTAATAACGTATTTCTTTTTTCAACGGTAACATTTCTTACTGCATAACTGAGTGCTTTTTTTGTACCTATCAGTATCAAAATCTGTTTTGCCCTTGTAATTCCGGTATAAATCAAATTTCTTTGAAGCATCACATAATGGTTCATCAATATTGGCATGACTACAATCGGATACTCCGAACCTTGGGATTTGTGGATGGTTGTTGCATAAGCATGTACCAGCTCATCTAATTCTGTAACATCATATTCTACCATTCGATTATCAAAATTAACTTTTAATACTCTGTTTTCTGCATCTACAGATACAACAATTCCAATATCTCCGTTAAACACTTCTTTATCATAATTATTTTTAATCTGCATCACTTTATCATCTTCCCGAAAAGCAAATCCGCTTCTCCGAAGTGTATTCTTTGGCATCATGACTGCACCTTTACCTTTTAGGAATACTTCATGTTCTGACGGATTAATTGCCTCCTGTAATGCAAGATTTAGATTTGTAGCTCCTATCACACCTCTCTGCATTGGTGTCAATACCTGTATCTGCTTTGCATCCACATGATAATACTTGGGCAGTTTCGTTTTCACTAATTCCACAATCTGTGGCACAACAGCCTCCGCATCTTCATTTTCCATAAAGAAGAAGTCAGCATCTTTTCCGTTTGAAATATCGGGCATTTTTCCTTCGTTAATTCGGTGGGCATTCATAATAATACGGCTGGTTTGTGCCTGTCTGAAAATTTTAGTCAGTCGAATCACCGGAAAACTTCCGGAATCAATCACATCTCTAAGCACATTTCCTGCTCCTACAGATGGAAGCTGGTCAATATCCCCTACTAAAATCAGACGCATATTTTGTGGAATCGCTTTTAAAAGCGAATTCATCAGCACAATATCTATCATGGAGCATTCGTCTACAATCAGTACATCACCCTCTAATGGATGTTCTTCGTCTTTTTGATAGCCTTCGGGCGGTTTACACTCCAAAAGTCGGTGAATCGTCTTTGCCTCAAGGCCTGTGGCTTCTGTCATTCTTTTTGCCGCACGTCCTGTCGGGGCTGCCAAAAGAATCTTTAAATCATAAGCTTTATATGCAGAAATAATTCCATGCGTGGTTGTCGTTTTTCCAGTTCCGGGCCCGCCTGTTAAAATCATTACCTTTGATGCTGCCGCCTGCCTTATAGCGTTCCGCTGAACCTCGTCATAAACCATGCCTGCTTTTTTCTCAATCGCCTCTACATTTACAGAAAGCATTTCATTTCCACTTTCCGCTCTTGCTTTCATAAGCCCTATCCAAAGCCTGTCTGTTGCAGGTGCATTTGCCAGTTTCTTCAATTTTCCTGCCACACCTATTTCTGCAAAATAAAACGGCGGCAGATAAACTGCCTCTATCAG
>CAYMHX010000199.1:0-4927 GCA_964390325.1 uncultured Roseburia sp.
CCAGTGTTATCTTTGTGCGCACAACTTCCACCTCCATATTAATTCTTTGTTGTTTGTTGTTTTTTTCTTATGCTCTAAGCCTTTTGCGACACGCTTAAAAATGAGCATAAAAAAAAGACCTACTTCCATCGCTAGTTCAATATAGCACAATCAATATGATGAGTCAACTATTTTTTTATTAAAATTTCAGGATATAGTGACAAAATTCAAATTTTATGTTACTATTTATTTATATAAATGGGGTTTTATGCCCTTTCTATTTATTTTATTATAACTGGGAGAGCTCTGAATAATTACCATATTATCTATGTATAGAAAGGAGGGGCAGGCATGGCAATTATCGACAGTGCATATCAATATTATTTAAGTACCTACCGCGATTCTGCCGTATCCCGCTATGACACCCATAAGAAAAGTCAATTGCGAGATATTTATAATCGTATTGTAAAAATGAATAAAGAATCCCCTCTTTATAAAATTAAAGACGTTGGAAATGTTACGAAATACGCAATTGATATTAAAGAAACCACAAAAGATTTGCAAAATGTCATCGCCTCTTTAGACGATGGAATCGAAGGTGTATTTGCAAAACATATTGCTCAGTCATCCAATGAAGATGTAGTTACCGCAGAATATATTGGAAGTGAAGATTCGAGTGCAGCAGGATTTGAAATCTCGGTACAACAGCTTGCAAGTAATCAAATTAATGTTGGTAATTTTTTAGACCCAAACAGCCGTGATGTAGAACCCGGTTCTTATAGCTTTGATTTGAATACAAATACCCGCTCTTATGAGTTTCAATATAATGTAAACACCAATGATAATAATCTTTCCGTATTGCAAAAATTATCCAAATTAATCAATACAGCCGGAATTGGCTTATCTGCTACCGTTGATGCTAACGAAGCCGGTCAGGTTGCTCTGCGTATTGCATCAAAACAAACCGGTATTGCAGAACATGAAAACTATTTGTTCCAAATTCTTCCTTCCACAGGTGCACCTTCTGCAAGAGCGATGCATGTATTAGGTATTAATAATATCGAAAAAGAAGCAACAAGTTCTTCCTTCTTATTAAACGGTGTTGAACATTCTTCTTATTCAAATACCTTTACTGTAGATAAGATATTTGATATCACATTACACGATGTCAATGCAGCAAATGATTCTGTTCAGGTCGGTTTTAAAGCAAATGCAGATGCCATTGCAGATAATGTACAGCGTTTAGCAAATGCTTATAACGGTATTATTGATTTGGCTCACGCTCACAGCGAGTCTCACGGTTCAAGCAAATTAATTCGTGATATTAGCAGTGTTGCCAGAAATTATCACAACGAACTGGAATCCATTGGTATTAATATCGAAGCTGATTCCAGCCTGTCTATTGACCGTAGTTTACTCATGGACGCTGTTACAGCACCGGATGCTCATGAAGCGTTTGCCCTTTTAAACGATTTTAAGGACGATTTAAACGAGAAAAGCACGAATGCGTTTATTGACCCAATGAACTATGTAAATAAGCTTATTGTGGCTTACAAGAATCCGGGACATAACTTTGCAACACCATATATCACTTCTATTTATTCAGGAATGATGTTAGACCATTATTGTTAAGTTATAATGCTAAAAAAAAGAGTTATTCGGAACTTTTTTCTTCCGATAACTCTTTTTTGATTATACTATCCTTTATTTTTACAATCTTCTACCATTCTCAGCATTTCTGTAATTCTTCCCACATAACTATGGTATTTTTTTACCTTTTGATAACCATTTTCAGCTATTTGTTTTCGTTCTTCTTCATGTGTAAGATAATAAGCTATTTTTTCTTTCAAATCCTCTATTCCATCAAAACAGACTAAGTCCTCTCCTTCTTTAAAATAAAATGGGATTTCTGCCTGATAATTTGTCAAAAGAAACCCTTTTGCACCCAATACATCCCACATACGCAACGGAATCCCGCTTTTAATATTTGGAATCGTAAAGTTCAGATTTATTTTAGATTCCCGAAATACTTTTGGCATTTCACTCCAGTAATCCACCGACCCCATATAACGTACTCGAATTAAATCACTGACATCACTGTTACTGTAAACATTTATGTGAAAATGCTTTGACAATTCAATTAAGGCTCGCCTTCGCTGTACTTCTGCAATTTTAAATCCTAATACCGTTGTCTGGAATATTAGTCCTAAGTCCGAAAAAGATTCCTCAGAAGATTTTTCTAATTTAAAATACTGCTGTAACTGTTCTAAAATAGGAGTCGTAAGCATTGGTTCAATGATATTTGCACCACTGATATTAAGCTGAGCCTCCATGACTGCATCAAAATATCCCTGCAAATACTCAGGTAATGTGTTTTTTAATTTATCATAAGAATTTCGTTCGTATAAACTGCCTACAAAAGCTACATCTCCTGCATACGCTCGTTTATCTATGCCATCTGGCGATAATCTTCCATCAATGACTGCATCCATACGCTCTGTATCTACTGCCAGAGGCAGATACCAAATATGTTTAACTCCCATTGCCTTAAACTCTAAATAATTCGTCTTATCAAAGGTAAAAATATAATTACAATCATGGAATACAGACTGATGATACATACTAATTAATGGATTATCACAGGTCCATGACAAATAGGAAATGTTAAATTCTTCACAAATATTAGAAATGACAGCAAAATAATTGACGGTAAAGACCATATCATACTTTACCTTAAAGAAACGCTCACGCAATACCTGTTCAAATGCTGCGTCAATATCATAATTTCCCAATTTCTGTTCGATATTATCCACCGTATGTCCTAATAATTTAAAGGTTTCTTCTATATCCCGATAATTGTATGCCTTCCATCGGTACATCAATATACGCATTTTTCTTCTCCATTCTAAGTATTTTTAGCCTAAAAAACACTCCATAATATATTCTGCACGATTTTTCCACATATGTCTCTCTTTTGCAAAAATATATCCACAATCTGCCATCTCCTGCAATGTATTCAAATGTCCAAACAATTCAAAAATACGTTCCGGTAATAAGACAATTTCATTCCGCTGAAACATTACCAATTCTTTTCCATTGGTACATTCTCTTTGTAAATAAGTAGAATCATCCGTTACTACTCCTGCTTTTGCCAACATTCCATTAAAAATACGGTCATGTGCTCCTGCCTTAAACCATGTCATTGTATTTAGTACAATTTTAGAATCGTTCATTAATGGCAGAATTTCAGGTGCCAATACCTTACCTCCATATTTTAAATGTGGATTATCACTCCATTCACATTGATTCCAACCCACACCATATGCCGTAACTGTAATTCCACTTTCTACCAAAATCCGTACCGCCTGCTCTCTGAAAAAAGAAGTCGCATAGGAATCTAAAAAACGCATATGTACAATGACATTTTTTAATTCTTCCTCTGTCAATTGACTACCTGTCGGAAGCACTGTTTTTGCATATTCTTCAATGGCACTTTCTGTCGTTTTATTCGGATGTGTGACCAGTTCCCGTAAAACCTCCTGCATAAGATTCTGTAAGTTTAAACCATACATTTCTGTTAAATCGGGTATCATTTTTCCTACTGTATAAATCGGCAAGGCCCCCGCATACAATACATCTATCTTTCTATCCTTTAATGGCTTATGTTTTGTTCCCAATTCAACTCCAGCATGAGGCAGAAAATCCACCTGTCTGATATTTTTATAATATCTTCGAATATATTTCACATGATTACGGTCTGTACAAAGTAAAATTGCTGTTTGAGGCATAGTTTGTAATGGTTTTTCAAAATGAAACGGATGGTCCATTAAAATATCAATATATGGCACTTCAAATTTCTCCCATATATTAATACCGTTTTCTTCTAAGTTGTAGCCTAAATTGTTAAAGGTTATCACTGCATAGCTTCCTTTTTCTTCCTTCAACATCCTAAGCAATAGTCCCTTGCTTATTTCTTCTCCTCTTGCATCATAAACAAAAATCCCATATCCCCATTCTTTAAAAACTTTTATTAATTGTTCTGTAAAAAGGTCTAAGGTATCATAAATACCTTTAAAAAATATAATGGTTTCTTTCAAATTTACCTCCATACTAAGCTATCAGAATAAAAAAACTGCTATCAAAGGAATATCTCTTGATAGCAGCCTTCATTTAATTTCTAATTCTGAATAATTAAGTATTACTTCTTATTGTCCATAAATTGTGGGTCAATATAATTAAGTTTTTTCATATTCTTATAATACTGATTTACTGCCTGCTGGCTGGCTCTGACGGTTTTTGCCTGTTTGCGTATTTTTGCAAATTTTTGTGTCATCAGGTCTTTATTTCTTGCTTCCTGTACCTGTATTTTATTACTTTTTTCTGTTATTGTTGTAATCAAAGCCTGCATTTCCCGAATTTCATTTTTATAAGTTTCTCTATCGTTATTTAATACTTCCTTTACTCTTTCAAACAGTTTATCAAAACCTTGGTCGAGCAAATCCAGATGTTCAATATACTTCGATTTTTCTTCTACAATTTTGTCAAAATCATCCGGGTCTAAGCTTGGATTCTCTAATCCTGTTTTCTGTCTTTCATTTGCATCTATAATACTATCAAGAACCTGAATCTTTTTCTTCAAGCTCTGAATCATAATCAGTAAATAATTCTCTGCCATATATCCTACCTGCCTTTAACCTAACAGATTATTTAATACTTCTAATCCATCGATTTCTACTGCTGCTTCATTTTCTTTTTGAATCTGCAGATATACTTCTTTTCGATAAATAGGCACTTCTTTTGGAGCCTGAATACCAATTTTAATTTGGTCGCCGCGAATCTCTAATACCGTAATTTCAATATTATTATTAACTACAAGAGCTTCTCCCTTTTTTCTTGTTAATGCCAGCATGCCTATTCACCTGCCTTTTCTTTTCTGCTTTTTAACAGG
>CAYMHX010000200.1:0-4911 GCA_964390325.1 uncultured Roseburia sp.
GTGATACAACAATGGCTTCTAAGAAAGAAGTTGAAGGTATCATGGGTGGAGCAGGTGCTCGTGTACAGCGTTAATCATTCCCAAGCGAATAAGTAACGCGTAAGAATTAACAAGTTAATTCTTACCGCATACTAATTTTATAAAAATTACAAATGGTTGTCGGTTTATTCCGGCAACCATTTTTATTGTATATCTAGCCTAAAACTATTTTTACAAAAAATCAGGAAGGATACAAAATCCTTCCCAAATAAAATCTTTTTATTTTTGTTATTTATCTGCCACTGTACAATGTGAAAGATTTCACTAATCCGTCTAATTCGGTTGCTCTTGCTGCAAGTTCTTCGCTGACTGCAGAACATTCTTCAGATGCAGCTGCATTTGCCTGTGTTACCATAGAAATCTGTTCAATTCCTTCTTCTACCTGTGATAATGCCTGTGCCTGTGCTATAGAACTTTCATTATTCATCTTAGCTGCTTCCGAGAAAGATTCCAAATCTTTAATGATTCGTGCAAAGCCTTCTGCTGTTCTCTTTGTTGCAGTGTCACCCTTATCAATTTCTTCAATTGTTTTTCCAATTAATGTTCTTGTATTTACAGCCGCCTGTGCACTGTCTGTTGCCAGTTTTCCGATTTGGTCAGCTACAACTGCAAATCCACGTCCTGCTTCTCCTGCTCTTGCCGCTTCAATGGAAGCATTCAATGATAATAGGCTGGTCTGAGATGCTATTTCTTCAATCGTTGTAATGATTTCTTCGATTTCTTTTGAAATCTCTTTGATACGACTCATCTCATCCTGCAATTCATTCATATACATTCTTTCTTTTTCTGCTTCACGCACAGAAGCTACCATACTCTGATATGACATTTCGGCTTCTTTCGCCACATCTTCTGCCATACTGCTGACAGTTGTAATCGTAGCTGTTAATTCTTCTACCGCACTTGCCTGTTCCCCTGTGCCACCTGCTAAATCATTTGCAGCATGTGCAATTTCACTGGAACCGCTGTCTACATGTACAGAAGACTCCTGAATCTGTGCTAATGTTGCATTAAATTCTTTTAAAATACGCACAAAGGATTCTTTAATACTTGCAAAATCACCTCGGAAATCTGTAATTTCATTGAAACCCTTTGTCAAATTTCCCTGTGCAATTTCATCTAATGTTGCAGAGATTTCATTTACATAATCGCCAAGTGTTGCAACTGTAAATCTCATAGATTCAGCCAATTCACCAAGTTCGTCTTCTGATTGATGTTTTACCTGCACCTTCAAATTCCCCTGTGTCATTTCATTGGCAACATATACCAATTCTTCAATCGGTTCTGTAATACTTTCCGTTGTCGCTTTTGCAATCCTTGTACCAACAATTGCTGCTGTTACTGTTAAAAATACTACAATCACAAGAACAACATAAAACATTACTGTTGCCTGCTCTGATGCCTCATCGGCTCCCTGTAAGTTAAACTCTAAAAGTCTATCAAACTGGTTCTGGAAGGAAGAAAATGCTTCATAACCTTCACCTGTCAAAATCTCTGTTGCTTTTGTTACATTATTCGCATTGCTTAATGCAAAAAAATCATCTCCTGTAATATGAAGATAATTTGTCCAATCTTCACATGCTTTTTCATAATATTCTCTATCTGTGTCACTTGAAATCGTTGCTTCATATTGTGTAAGTAAATCATTAATAGTATTCAAAACTTCTTCCAATTCATCTTCTGACCTTTGCTTTTCTGCTGCTGTACTTCCAACCATATGATGATACTGTTTTAAACGTACTTCTGATGTCTGATAATCAAGTTCTGCAATAATCGTATTTGCATCCATCCAACTCTCTACTTCCTTTGTCTGGGAATTCAGTTCTAATGCACCGATAACCGCTCCAATCCCCATAATAATCATGGCAATGATAGAAAATCTCGACATAAAGTCCAGTTTTTCCTTAACGCTTTTTTTGCTCAACTTTTCCATAAACGCATTCATCTTTCGTCTCCTTTAATATCATATTTTTAACTACCTTTTTTAGTATTATCATACCATATTTTATTTTTAGCCACAATAGAATTGGATTGTATACAAATTATTCATTTGTAAAATTCATGTAAAATTTAGGCAAAATCCAGGCAAAGCTTTCACAAAAAAATTCCTATAAGATAGTCTCTATCTAAAAACCATCTTACAGGAACTTTCTATTACTTTGCTGTTCTGTGTAGTACAGTATTGTTACTTTTTTTATACTTATTCACCAACTGATTTATTGCTTAGGGTTGTTTTCCACAATTTTAATTTGCTTGGTTTTCCCATATGAGGTCTTTCCTGACCCCAAATCATCATCTGCTGCTGTTTTTGAGTCGTTGGTCTCCAATTGCATAAACCATTGCCATTTGGATTTCCGTTTTTCGCAAAGTTACAAAGTGCATTTACCATTGCTTCACTAATTTTATAATCGTGTTTGGTAAATGGTCTCCAGCAGTTTTTCAATGTGCCGAAGAAATACCAAAGCTCACTTGAATGCCATGCTCCATTTTCATCTCCCGGAAGCTGGCGGTCAAAGAACCAGCAGTAACTCGGCTGTTTATTTTGTTTATCCTGTCTGATACACCAATCTTTTGCCATATCTGCAATAAATACAGGCATCACATCTTCACTTGTAGAACCCATCATATATGGAATGTTTTTCTGGATTCCTTGATTTGCCGCATCTAAACCTGACATGGTCAATGCTTTTCCATCAATACATGGAGAAGCAACCATACCATATTTTGCACTGGATTTCATCAATTTCATATAAGTTTCCACTAATATCTTTGCATCCAATGCCCGAAGGTCTGCTACATTTTTACAGCCTGTTTCTTTCATCACTTTTTCCCAGAATGCAAAACGTTCTTTTGTTGTGGCATTGCTGTTCATTAACTTATGGGTGCCTCCGCCACTATCCATGGCAGCTTTTGCAAACATACCATCGGTTAATGGACTGATACAAAGGTTATATACACTCATTGCCCCTGCACTCTGGCCAAAAATGGTAATATTTTCAGGATTTCCACCAAATTCTTTGATATTATCCCTTACCCACTGTAAGGCTGTAATCTGGTCATACATACCATAGTTTCCAGTATGGCCTGCTTCTTCTTCCAATTCCGGCAGACACAGATACCCCATCGGTCCAAGACGATAATTACAGGTTACTGCAATAACATCTTTTGTCGGCCAGATTGGTCCGTCAAAATGTTTTTCATGTCCGCAGCCACCCTTATACCCACCACCGTGAATGTAAAAAATAACAGGCAGATTACTTTCTGATGATACGTTCTCTGGTGTCCAAATGTTTAAAAACAAACAATCGTCATCATATGTATAAGATTCACCTTTACGGAACTCATTATAATAGAAATACTTTTCTACCATTTCTTCTTCATTATAAAATGCTCTTGGCTGATAACTGCAATTGCCATACTCTGTGGCATCATATACACCATCCCAGTGTGTTACGATGGTTGGATATTCCCATCTGCCCGCTGTCGCATAACGGATTCCCTTATATGCCGTTACGCCGTCCCACTGGCATGTTGTTCCACGGATTTCTCCACATTTTGTCATAATTGTATTTGACATAACAACCTCTCATTTCTTTTCATGGATTAAGTAAATACAACATTTTGCACAAATTTGTCTTTGCTATGCAGACATCTATGCCGTCAAACGCAAAAATGTTTTTCTACAACAAACAATCTATAATTATTTTTGTGCATTTTTTTGTATTCGCTCAATTATCATTTATATCTAAAGTTTACAATTTAAAAATTCGCTTGGCATTTTTCCGACAGATTTTTTCATAGGCTTCTCGGCTTAATCTGCCGTTTTTCACCTGTTCGTCTAACCATGCACCTAACGGAAATACCATATCGGAATTCACCATATCAGTTGCAAAAAATAATCTGTCTGCATAGGTTTCTAAGAAATTTAATCCAAACTCCTTATCCCGCATAATTGCCTGCCCTGCACTATTGGCGCTTAAATCACCATATAAATTTTTATACTTTGCAAAAAGTTCAGGTACACGACCACCTTCTATTACCTTTCCTTCTCCCCAGCTATTTCTTTCTTCTTTTGTATTCGGTGCATCAGCACTCATCTCAATCCAAAATGTCTGACTATGACCTAGAATTTTTAAATCAGGATATTTTTTCAACACTTCCTCTAACAAAGGCAGTCTCGGTTCATCTACTACTCCATAACTATAGCCAACTTCAGGACTCATGTGAATGGTAACTGGCATATCCAATTTCTCTGCTGCTGCAAAAACAGCCTGCAAAAAAGAGTCATTCAACGGTTTATTAATCGTAAGTTCTCCAATACCGATGGCACCTTGACGTTTATACTCTGCCAATCTTTTATAAACAGTTGCCTCATCTTTTTCATCTACCATACACATCCATGCAAAATGCTTTGGATATTTCTCACAGATTTTTCTACAAATGCTATTCTTTCCAAATGGAATTTTCTTTTCACCGCTTGACATTAAGACGGCTTTGCTAATTCCCAATTCTTCCATGTGGGCAATCATTTTTTGGGGGCTGGATAAATTGATTTTTCCAAGTTTCGGCACATTTATGGTAGTCATAACGTGCATATGCAAGTCAATTTTTTTCATATTTTCCTCTCATTCTAAGTAACAGTTCAGCTCACACCATTCGCAAATTATGCTGCCTATTAACGGAACGATTACTATTTCAATCGATTTGGATTTTCTTTGTGCCACTTTCCAGAATAAAATTAAGAACTATATCCGAATGATTTCTTAATTTTTTGCCTGACGAATCTGTTCCATTGCTTCATACATTTCATCGGTTTTCTTCTTATCTATATATTCGGCGATTAAAAACTTCGCCTCATATATAGACCCTCCGGGG
>CAYMHX010000201.1:0-4898 GCA_964390325.1 uncultured Roseburia sp.
GATACGCTTCTTTGGCTGTTTCCTTACATTTATTTAGTAAGCTAAAGTTCCATTTCAAATCGTCCGCTCGCGCCACAAGGCAATACCAATCCATTAGAAGAAACAGGCAGTCCGATTTCATCTGCCTTTACTATTCCATGGTATTTCTTTAAAACTGTACTCATCATATAGCTTAATACCGCAGGCTGAAGACCGGTGGTATAAGAATTAATTAAAAAGAAAAGTGGTTCATCGGTCAATAATTGTTCACAAAGCTGTACCAATGGATAAATAGCATCTTCAATTTTCCAAATTTCTCCTTTCGGACCACGCCCATAAGATGGCGGGTCCATGATAATTGCATCATAATGATTATTGCGGCGAATTTCACGTTCTACGAATTTCACGCAATCATCCACAATCCAGCGAATCGGTGCGTCTTTTAAACCGGAAGATACGGCATTTTCTTTTGCCCATGTAACCATACCTTTTGATGCATCTACATGCGTCACACTTGCCCCTGCGGCTGCGGCAGCTAAAGTAGCACCGCCTGTATAAGCAAAGAGATTTAATACTTTAATTGGTCTGCCAGCTTTCTTGATTTTTTCAGAAAACCAATCCCAGTTTGTGGCCTGTTCTGGGAACAATCCTGTATGTTTAAAACTAAATGGCTTTAAATTAAAAGTCAAAGTTCCATAATGAATCTGCCACTGTTCCGGTAAGTCAAAAAATTCCCATTCACCACCGCCTTTTGCACTGCGGTGATAGTGACCATTCATTTTTTTCCAACCACGTTCAGTTTTTGGGGTATCCCAGATAACCTGTGGGTCCGGACGAACTAAAAGATAGTTTCCCCAGCGTTCTAATTTTTCGCCTTTTGAGCAGTCAATCACTTCATAGTCTTTCCAATTATTTGCAATCCACATAAAATAGTCAGCCTTTCTTTTTAGTATTATTATAATTACTTATTTACGTTTCCAAGTAGATGGTAACATCATAATTACCAGTGGAAACAGCTCTAAACGTCCTGCAAGCATATTAAACATTAAAATAAATTTCGAGAACGTGGAATAAATTGAAAAATTTTGTGTTGGTCCGACCATAGCAAGTCCTGGACCAATATTATTTAAGGTAGCTACGGTAGCTGTAAAATTTGTTGTAAAATCATAGTTATCAATACTGATTAATAAAGTAGAAGAAAGTAAGATAACAAAGTATACAACAAAAAATACATTCGTATTTCGTAAGGTTTCATGGTCTACTACATGACCATCCATACGAATTTTTCGAACTTCTCTTGGGTGAACAATAAGAGAAAGTTCTTTTTTTATGGTTTTAATCAGCATTACGACACGGGATATTTTCATACCTCCTGCCGTACTTCCGGAACACGCACCAATAAACATTAAAATAACCAGAATACATTTGGAAAGTTCAGGCCATAAATCGAAATTGGTAGTAGCGAAACCAGCAGTAGTAATAATCGTGGCAACTTGATGCGAAGCGTGACGGAAGGATTCTTCTAAGGTTGGATACATATCACGAATATTAAAGGTGATAATTGCAGTGGAAAGTGCAACAATCAGTAAATACCAACGGACTTCTTCAATACGGAAGGCGTCCTTAAAACGGACAGAGAGAATATAAAAGTATGCTGTATAATTAATACCGCTTAAAATTAAAAAGAAAGTAACTGTATATTGGATAACTGGAGAATAACTTCCAAGGCTGCTGTTTAATACACCAAATCCCCCTGTACCAACTGTTCCAAAAGTGATGGTCAGTGCATCAAAAAGCGGCATTTGAAATAGTAGTAGAATACAGATTTCACAAATCGTTAATGCAATATACATACCATATAAAATCATTGCTGTATCTTTTACATGAGGCACTAATTTGCTAATGGAAGGTCCTGTACTTTCCGCTTTCATTAAATTCATAGTAGAGCCACCCATCAAAGGAAGGATTGCCATAATAAATACGAGTACACCCATACCGCCTACCCAATGTGTAAAGCTTCGCCAAAATAATCCTGTTTTAGATAATGCCTCCACATCAGGTAAAATACTAGAGCCAGTAGTAGTAAATCCTGAAATTGTTTCAAACAATGCATCGACATAAGATGGAATATCACCCGAAAGTACAAAGGGCAAAGCACCAAAAATACTTAAAGTGACCCAGCTCGCAGCAACTGTAAAAAAACCTTCTTTTATAAATAGGTTTTTGGAAACAGGTTTTTTTTGAGAGAGTAATTTTCCAATAAGAAAACAGATAGCTGCTGTAAAAAGGTAAGAAAAAATAGCCTTTTCCTTATATATAATACCAACAATAACAGGAACAAGTAAAAAGGCACCTTCAAATTTTAAAACACATCCCAGAATATATAAAATAATGGAATAATTCATACTAACCTCATTTCTGAGCAATTTATTGCGAAGAATCGAACAAGAAAGTTCGCAGAATTTCTTGTTTGGATAAAAGCTATTTGTTTTTGCTCAGAAACAAATAGCCGTCTGAAAAAATCAGCATATCAATGTGATTTTTTCAGACTAACCCTCCAAAATTTCTTGAATATCTGAAATTCGATAACCATAAATAACAACCAGCACAGAGTCACCTGAGAGCATCATATCCTGACCTGTTGGAATAATTACGCGGTAATTACGATAAATACTGCAAATTAAGGTGTTTTTTCGAAGATTGAGCTTTTGCAGAGGAATACCTGCAACAGTAGAATCTTCTTTAATAATAAATTCAAGTGCCTCTACGCGGCCATTTGCAAGCTTATATAATTTTTCTACATTACTATTGCGTGAGTAACTCGTAGAACGGGCATATTTTATAATCGAATCTGCTGTAATAATTCGTGGATAAACAATACTTCCTAAATCAAGATTGTTAATAATAGAAGTAAAGTTTAAACGGTTAATTTTAGTAATGGTTCTGGCATTGGAAACTTGGTTTGCATAAAGAGAAAGCAAAATATTTTCTTCGTCTAGTCCTGTTAAGGCCGCAAAACCATGTGTATGTTCTAATCCTTCCTGAGAAAGCAGATTTTTGTCAGTTGCATCGCCGCAGATAATGGTTGCATCAGGCAGTTCTTCGCTTAAATAGTCACATCGTTTTGGGTCAATATCAATAATGGTAACACTAATACCGGAAGCAAGCAAGCTTTTTGCAAGATAATAAGAAATAGCACCGCCTCCTGCTAAAATTGCTTTTGAAACACGATGTTTCACATTTCCAATTTTTCGGAAGAAGTCAATGGCATTTCTTCTTGTAGAAGCAATTGCAATGACATCTCCTTCTTTAAATTCAAAATTACCATTTGGAATAATTACCTCATCACCACGCATTGCCGTACAGGCTAAAACACTCGTACGGAATTTTTGGTTCATATTGTAGAGCTTCATACCCAAAAGAGGGGAGTCTTTTCCTATTTTAAAATGTAATAACTCGATACGGCCTTTTGCAAAGGTATCCACACGCAAAGTAGAAGGGAACTGAAATACTTTGGCAATTTCCAGTGCTGCGGTTTGGTCTGGATTGATAATCATGGCAATGCCCAGTTCTTTCTTTAAAAATTCTATTTCTTCATTATATATTGGATTTCTTACACGTGCGATGGTCTGACATCGGGCAGTTTTTTTCGCAATGACACAGCAAAGCAGGTTTTTTTCATCATCACCGGTAACGGCAACGAGTAAATCTGCAGTTTCAATGCCAGCATCAAGCAGAGTTTGGTGATTAATACCATTTCCTACGATACCCATAGCATCTAATGAATCAGTGATACGGGATACGCGTTCAGGTTTTTCATCGACGACAACTAAATTATGTTCTTCGTTGCTTAAAAGTTCTGCTAAGGTATAACCTACCTTGCCACAGCCTACAATGATAATGTCCATAGATATTCTCCTTACATAAAAATAGAATGAGAAGGGTAGTTCGATTTCGCTGTGCTTCATCTCACTTTGGCTATTTGCCGAAAACTTTTTGATACAAGCAATTTGTATAAACAAGTTTTCAAAATCTGCTTGTATTAAAAATGTCCCTTCTCATTAGTTTAGAATATTATAACACGAATTAGAAAAAGTGGGTAAAAAATTAAAAAGGAGGAAGCTTTAAAGTACCTCTTTTTTTTACTACTGTAAATAGTAACAAAAAAAACTTAAAAAAATTGTAAAAAAATACTTGCAATTCTAAAATACATGTTATATAATCATCCATGTTGTGACATTGATAGCAGAGAAGCGAGAGGTTGCTGCACTAGATTGCAGGTTTTCCGTGGAGCGAATGTCAAGTTAAGAAACTGGCGACAAGTCACTGTATCACGAATAACGTCTACAAAGGGTAGAAACAACGTGCAACATCAACGGGAAGATTTTGCGAAATTGAGAGTGGATGATACGCACGGGAATGTGTACAGTCACCACTTGTCGTACTGATAATGAAGTGCGAAAAGGAGGCGGCTTTTTTTATGGCAAGTCAAGTAATGAGAATCACATTAAAAGCATATGATCATGAATTAGTTGATGCTTCAGCTAAGAAGATTATTGAAACTGTTAAGAAAAACGGATCACAGGTGAGTGGACCAGTACCACTTCCAACAAAGAAGGAAGTTGTTACAATTTTAAGAGCTGTTCACAAATACAAAGATTCCAGAGAACAGTTTGAACAGAGAACTCATAAGAGACTCATCGATATTGTTACACCAACACAGAAAACTGTGGATGCATTAACTCGTTTAGAGATGCCGGCAGGTGTACACATCGACATCAAAATGAAGAATAAATAATTTTTCATTATTCCAAATTATTAATTAGTTAATATCCTGAAGGGTTTTATATAGAAGCAATAGAGCATCCTCTGTTCCACTTATATGGACTTTCTAGGATGAACGGGTCCGCTGCCCCAAA
>CAYMHX010000202.1:0-4861 GCA_964390325.1 uncultured Roseburia sp.
AACCTGAATATTACATATCATTATCAAAACTATTTGAATATAAATTATGAAGAAGTGCAAAGTGTATCTTATCAACCGGGTGGTTTTTGGTCTTCAGCACCCTATACCGTGATACAGAGAAAAGAATTTGCTCTTGAATTAGGATTATCAGTTGTGGTTGCATTTGTGTATCAATTAGCTATGCCGCATTGGGGGTAACGGAAAATTTCGGTTCTACGGCGAGTTGAAATTCAATCCGTTGATAAGGAACAATTAAATATTTAGAAATCAGAAAAGCCATTGCAGGGTGTAAGAACTTTGCAATGGCTGTTTTTATGCAGAAAAGAGGTGAAAATACTGGATATTAAGAAAGTGAATGATAAGCCTATGGTTATTCATAAAAAGAAAAATACCTAAAGCAGTAAAAATAAAAAGTATGAAGGGGCAAATTGGTGTACCGTCCAGTGCAAAGCAGAGGTTCGATAGTATTTATTGGCAGACCTAGATAGGAGATGGTGGTTATTAAAAAAGAAGATAAGACAGATTATGAAGCGGAAATGTATGGGGCGGATATGGGTAAAACTGTACCGTGCAATATGGGCGATAGCAGATGAATTTGTGCCGTATTAATATGTTTCTGCACAATATTGATTATGATAAATTCTAACGATCCACGTTTTTCTCCGGCAGGAGTGCTTGCACCAAAATCGAAAGCAACCATGCATTCTTTGATTGTAGTGGTTTCATACTGAAATTTCTTGACTTTTGCAGTTTGTTGAGGTATATTATGCCATGTGTGTTTTTGTGCAAAATTTAATAATAGGTGGTTGACAATGATATTAAAACGTAATAAACTGATGACAGACAGACAGACAGACAGACAGACAGACAGACAGACAGACAGACAGACAGACAGGGGAATAAGTTTGTCTTTTTGTGTTTATTTATAACGGGCATATTTTGTCCATGATTTTTTCGTGGGTAAAGTATGCTCGTTTTTGTGTCTTTTTATTTAGGATAAGCAGTAGGGTACTTATCCTTTCTTTTTGCCCTCTCCCTTTGTATCGGCATAATCCCTGAAGATTTTTCAAGCGGCATCTATATACATTCACTCTACGGTGAGGATTGGGATAGGGACAAAAGAGTACCAATTAAATTTTTTAGGGTATAATTGAGTAGAACCTACACAACATCTCTTTCGTTGAAATTTGGTCATGAATTTATTATACAATAAGGCTGGGGAGGTATGTTGCTTTTTTATTTGAAAAGTTGTAAATCGAGGTTAGTATCAAAAAGGGGATTTTATTTATGAATAATGAAAAATATACAAATGAAACAAAACGATTGCTTCATATCTTAATGGTAGTTCAAATAATTGTATTTTTATTAATTTACCTATTGACAGGCAATTTCTTTTCCAAAGCTACGGATAATACAAATAAAGTTGTGGATGAAATGATGATGTCTATTGTGGAAGAAGGGTTAAGAGATGAAGTCCAAAATATCATCCGGCAAATAGAACAACTATATGCAACAAGTACTTCGGAAGCAATTTTAGCATTAAATTCTCTTGCTTTAGATATAAGAGAAATAGATACCGTAAGCAAAGAATCCCTCAGTCAGATGCTTCAAGAAGCAAATATAGATTTTCATGTTCCTATGATAGAAGTCGTATTGATGCAGAATACAGAGAAATGGCTCATTACTACGGATGAAATAAAAAAGATAAATGATACAGAGTACAGCCAGTGGATAGAGACACTTGAAAATTTCACAAATAATGAGTTTGAAAATACAACGGTCATGATTGGTGTGGTAAAAGAAAGTATCAAAAATCAAGTTACGGAAGATATAAGGATAATTATATATAATCAGGTTCATTCTAACAGCAATAAATATGTTTGGGTGAATGAAGTGATTAATATGGAGGGTGGAGAAAATTATGCCATACGAAGAATCCATGCAAACTTAAAGGATACGGAGGGAATGTTTTTGTCAACTTCCATGCAGGATATTTCAGGTGCATATCCTTATTTAAAAGAATTGGAAGGGATTCGGGAACATGGTGAAATACTGCATACCTATCACTTTAAAAATTTATTAAATGATGAAATAGAATTAAAAATTTCCTATGCCGTTTACTATGAACCGTTTCAATGGATTGTAGCAATCGGAGAACCGATTTCTGATATTATGGAGCGTGCAGATGGAATTGTTTCCTACAGTAATGACCAGATGAAGCAATTAAGAAACATTTTTATGTGTTTGGGAATTTTGGTTTTACTGTTTGATATGATTATGTTATACAGTATTTTTCATAAATCATTGACAGCATTGCGGGAAAAAGAAAGCCGGCGTCGTGCAGAATTAGAGAAAGCGTTAGAGGAAGCAAGATACGCAAATCTGGCAAAATCTTCGTTCCTGTTTAATATGTCGCACGATATCCGCACACCAATGAATGCAGTACTTGGCTTTATCCGAATTGCCAAAAATCATATACAAGACAAAGAACGTGTTATGGATGCATTAGAAAAAGCAGATATGTCCAGTCATCATATGCTTTCTATCATTAATGATGTTTTAGATATGTCACGAATTGAAAGTGGTAAAATGGAGTTTCAAATGGAGCCAATTATTCCAAATGAGCATATTAAAATCTTTCAAAGTATGTATGGGCAGTCTATGGAGGATAAAGGAATTCAATTTATCATCGAAAAAGATGATTTGTCTCATGCTGTCCTCTTAGATGGAACACGAATGATGCAAGTAGTGGGAAATCTTTTAAGTAATGCTATAAAATTTACACCTGCAGGTGGAACGATATGGTTAAAGGTAAAACAGCTTGCTGTGGATGAAGATGGAAAATTTTGTTTTGAGATTCGTATAAAGGATACGGGAATTGGAATGTCAGAAGAATTTCAACAGAAAGCTTTTTCCGTATTTGAGCGCGAAAGAAGTGCTACGATAAGCAAAGTGCAGGGAACAGGACTTGGTCTTGCAATCGCAAAAAGAATTGCTGAACGTATGGAAGGTAACTTGACATTTACCAGCGTTTTGGGAAAAGGAACAGAATTTATCTTTACATTTAAAGCAGAACCTGCCAAAGTGATGATAGAAGAACCTTCTTCTGTTTCAGATATATCGGTAGAACCGGAGGTTTCTTTACAGGGAAAACGCGTTTTACTGGTGGAGGATATTGAATTAAATCGGGAAATTGCCATGGAAATATTAACGTCTGAAGGTTTTCTTGTAGAAGAAGCAGAAGATGGTGCGGTTGCGGTTAAAATGGTATCAGAAGCAGAACCAGCCTATTATGATGTGATATTGATGGATATTCAGATGCCGATTATGAATGGATATGAAGCAACACAAATTATTCGAAACCACGAAAATCCATTCATTGCAGATATTCCAATTATTGCAATGACAGCAAATGCATTTGAAGAAGACCGCAGGAATGCATTTGAAGCAGGAATGAATGGACATATACAAAAACCAATAGACGTAAATAAGTTGGTAGAAACTTTAAAAGAAGTTCTTGGAAAGAAAAAAAGACGAGGATAGGTTATGATAAAAAGTTTAGTTAAAAAATATTTATATACGTCAGGGCTTGAAGAAGAACAATATGATTCTATAGAAAAATATATTTATGAAGAAAATAGAATAAAACTAAATGTGTTTTCTTTTTTGGGAATCATTTTTTTGGGGGTTCTATTTCTTGTTTCAATTATGGCAGATATATTGGTTACGAATCGTACAATTTATACTATTGCTATGATAGTTTTAACTCTCTTTTTTTTCGTATCAAGATTTTGTAAGGATGAGAAAAGGCATTGGATAACAATTGTTGTTTATCTTTTTATGACATTTCTGTTTTGGGTGGGAATACAGATATCTGTTGTTATAACACCGGATGAAAGGGCAGTCTCGCTCATTGTATTAATAATGTCAGGACCTATTGTATTTCATGACAGACCAATACGAATGATAGGTTACATTGGTATTTCTGCAATTATCTCTATAATTGCTGTTTTACAGATAAAGACAGGTTCGGTATTGGAAACTGATTTGATAAATATAGTTTTTTATTCAATGTTTAGTATGACTGCCAGTACATATATGACAGTTATGAAATATGAAAGATATTTTAAGGAACAGGAACTAAAGAGAGTTGGACAGACAGATGCTTTGACAGGACTTTATAATAGAAATGCATTCACCGAGTATACAGATAGGTATGAAAAGGAGAAAATGCCTGAGAATTTTACAATCATTTATTTTGATATAAATGGTTTAAAAGGTGCAAATGATATTTTAGGGCATGATGCAGGAGATGAATTAATTCAAGCAGCTGCAAATTGTATTAGGGATATTTTTGGAGAGAATGGAACCTGTTATCGTACAGGTGGTGATGAATTTATTGTTATTACAGAACAGGAAGAACAGGAAGTTTTACAATTATGCAGGCTGTTTGATGAAAAGACAGCAAACTGGAGAGGAAAAAAAGTTGAAAAATTGCATGTTTCTTATGGAAAGGCTTCTGTAAAGGAGTTTCCGCAAGCAGATTATTTAACGATTCAAAGGATTGCGGATGAAAGGCTTTATCAGAATAAAAGGGAATTTTATTCGATAAAAGAGAATGATAGAAGAAGAAGATAATAATTTAAGAGGAGAGTATGAAAATGAAAAAAAGAAAGTTTGAAGAACAGTTCAAAAACTGGCATATCAGAAGAAAATTAACAAGCGCATTTGGTCTAATTATTATTACGACATTTATATTGATTGTAATGTTGTTATGTGGTTTGAGTGCTATTAAGGGACGTTTAGAAAAGTTATATTACGGACCGACCATGAATATTCATTACAGTGCAGATTTGTACTA
>CAYMHX010000203.1:0-4808 GCA_964390325.1 uncultured Roseburia sp.
ATGCTTCCGAACCTAACACTTTCCTGTAATTCTCTAATCCGGCAAAACGTGACTGTCCTCCCCCCATTCCAATGGAATAAATTCCAAAAGAATAGGACACTACCATTCCAAAGGGAAGGAAAAAAAACAAAAATGTTCCAAAAAAGATAGGAAGAAACAGAAGCATCCCTGTACGGCTTCTGCGTGATAATAGTGTATTCCACCTATTTCTTTTCTTCTGTTTATTCATCTAAATACGACCATTCCTTTTCTATATTTGAATAACATTCTTCCCAAGTCTGCTCTCCTTTCAAATAGGGTGCGATTAGTTCTGGCAATTCTCCGTCATATCTTGAACCTAAACGACAGGTATCCATACGATTTTCCATATTTTCTAAATCAGATTTCAAAACATTACTTATCGTTCCATAATCCACTGGATAAAGCTTGATATGTTCTAGCATTTTAGCCGCACAACCCTTTCGTACTGGCCATCCGCGTCCTGTACGAAATAAAGCTGCATTATCTCCACTTTGCTCCAATTCCCCGCTTCCCTGTACAGTATCA
Organism: uncultured Roseburia sp.; assembly: GCA_964390325.1. Lineage (GTDB taxonomy): Bacteria > Bacillota > Clostridia > Lachnospirales > Lachnospiraceae > Roseburia. The sequence goes on from CAYMHX010000203.1 coordinate 547, forward strand.
CTGAGCAGGAACAACAAAAGGTTTGCTGCTGCATCTGTATTTTTACATCCTGCTGAAACAACAGCCGTTATATCAGGCATCATGGTCAAACCACCTTTTTCATTTGGAATTGGAAGAATACGTGTCTTATGTCCACTATCCTCTAACACACGCAGGAAATACCCTGCCTGAGAGGAGAGCCCCGGTAGAACTGCCGCCCCATTTTCGATATGTATCTGATATTCTTCAAGGGACTTTTTGGAATCCTCCTCTGAAAAACCACAGTTTTCTGTAATATAACGATTTAATTCCAACAGTTCCTGCCACTGTGGCATATTGAGCTGAATCTCTGCATTTTCTATAGATACAGGAGAAAGACTGCCTGCTTTTAACAGATAATACTGAGATGCCATAGCAAGATATGGACACTGCACATTCGACAGTGCAAGCATCTCCTCCATATATGCCTTTGTACTAGCAGCAGCATTTTTCTCATCAAATCCACTACTTAAAAGTGGTTCTGCTAGACCGATAAAAGCTGTCGTGGTATAGCTGATTGGCAGGACATAGGATTTTCCCTCATATATCCCCGCCTGTTTCAATGCTGGAACATAATCGTTTTCATCAAAATCAGAATGCTCGAACAAGAAGTCCAAATCGTGGAACACATTTCCCTGTATCTGGCGTTCCAAATTTGGGAAAAGCATATAAGTTTCATAATCAACAGGGGATGCCATATTGTAAAAAAGATAAATATCAGCCCCCTCCCCGCTCATCAGTTCCGTCCTTGCCCTCGTCAGTGCAGAAGTACGTTCTTCCGCCATCGCACTGTCAGCAGAATTAGCCGGAGGCAGATATTCCACCACCAGCTCTATATCCGGATTCTGCCTTTCAAATTCGGCAAGAATTGGTCCTAAAAACATCTCATTCATCCCATTTCCGTCCACACAAAGGGTGATAGTTCCTCCTGCACTGTCAGAATTTCCACAGGCACACAACATCATTATTAATATTATGCCTATGTAATATAAAAATTTTTTCTTCATACTCTCCTCCTAATTAATCATTAATACAGAGTCACCAATCCTGTTAGACTTGGCATAGCTTCAATAATTTCTTCCCGACTATAGTCATTCTTGTTGTATGCAAGGTCCAACTCCAAGAAATCCAAATGAGTAAGCAGCTTTAAATCATCCAAGTCAATATCAATACTCGTGTTCATATTTCCCCTAATTTCCAAATGCTCCAGACTCTCTAAAGAACCTAACGGACTCCAATCCTTTGGACAGCAACAATAAAGGGATAATTTCTTTAATTTCGGCATCTGCTCTAAAAAAGACAAGTCATCCGCATAATGAATTGACAAAGTTTCCATTTTGGTCATCAGTGCCATCACTTCAGGATTCCAGTCAATTCCTCCCTCTGCACGAAATTCGATTAATTGGTCTGCTATAGGAATTAAAAAACTACCATCTGTCAGATGTCCCCATTTTGTTCCATCACCATTTCCAATCTCCAACTTTTTTATCCTAGGAAGTTCTCCAATGTCTGCCAACACTTCCTCCGTTACGGTTGTTTGCTCAAATGCTAATGCCTCCAGTTGTGGCAAATTACAAAGAAATTGTAATGATGACAGTTCCATTTTTCCAAAGGTGATACTTTTCAGTCCCAAAAGTTCTCCAACCTCCATTAACACTTCCTCTGTTACATCTGCCCCCAAAAAAAGCAGACTCTCTAACTGTGGTAAGTCACTAAGCGGCTTTAAAGATGGTACTTTAATTCCTGCAAATGCTATCGACTGCAGGTTATAACAATATGACAAATCCACCAAACTATTTGGCTGTTTTGTCTCCCATGGTCCCTCTGTTCCAGCTCCATAAGGAACTTTTCCGTCGGGCGACTGTAAATTCGACCAATAACCAATATCTTTGCGCCAATAAATTGCATGTATCTCCTGCAATTCACTGATGTAAACCTCCCCCTCTGGCTTTCCTATCATATTTCTCAGCATCTCTTCTATTACGGAATCCTGAAATTCAATAATGGCATCCTCATAAATTACTCCACTTTCTTTCACTTCAATACTTGACCCCCAGCCCATAAACCTATTCTCTGATGATACCTCTCTAATATTATCTTCTGGTTTATTTTTCTCTATTCCACAGCCCGAAAACAATAAAGCTGCAATTCCAAAAAAAATTATACTTTTTTTTAAATAAAGCATTTTTGTATATTATCCAATTATTGAACTTTTAATTGGACCTTCCTTTCTCTTAGATTATTCAATTATATCATCTCCACACTAAAATATAAGCTGTTTTAAAAAGACTTAACTCTATAAAATAAAGTTTTAAAAAGTCTATTTCTAGCTTTTTCAATCCTAAATAATTTCAAAAACCTTAACCATTTTTATCAATTGACTTTTTAGACAATCGTAAGAGGCAGAAGTATTATTTAAATTAACACTTCTGCCTCTTATTTCAGCCTCATTTTTATGATGCGTAATAATGATAAAGCAATTTACAAGTAGAGCAGTATCTATAAACTATAGTATGACCCAAATCATCTGTATATTGATACCTATACTCACCTACTCCACCTTCAATACAATATGGACATTCTGGCGAATAAATAGAAGCCTCTGCTGCCACTCCCACTGGCTCAACCACGTTTTCACTCGCTGCAACCGGAACTGTCATACATCCAATAGATAATACCATTGCTGCCATCATAACAATTTTTCTCTTCATAAAATTTTCCTCCTTCAAATCTAATATTACTTTTGTAATAATATATACTACGAGTCTAACTGAAATATAATCTTTTGTCCTATTAGCAAAAAAGCTGATATTGTAATACCCAAGCATATTACAAAAGCTGCCTTTTGCATATTTGCAATAAACAAAATGAAACTTATACAACATTCCAGACTCAAATAAAAAAGTGTTTTTTTTCGATAATATTTTTTCTCCATATTATCAAGTGGTTTATTTATCGCCCCCACAGGAGCAAATTTTAGAATTACCGGAACTGATATTAGCAACAATATTACACTGAGCGAAGTAATATACTCCATTGGTATCAATTTAACAAGCACCAATACACTAATCATCATTCCACTTGATATAAGATAGCAATGAGTTGATTTTTTGCAATGATAACCACCTGCATATATACGAATTATAGAAAATGAAATAAGAAAAACAAAACTCTCAAAAAGTAATCCAAAAAGAACTCCCAATATCACTGTTATAAGAATACTTATTCCTTGTTCAAAAGCAGAACTCAATCCATACACAATAATATCTTTCTCTATTGAATTAGCATTATCACTTTCTACTATCATGTCTGCGAGATATTCGATTTTTTTGTTAAACACTAAAACTTACGCAATCGTTTCGCAGACTCTGGTAATTTACGTTCATATAGAATATAATTACAAGTTCTATTACTTGCAAATGTTGTAATTACAACAGCAAATGCAGCTAAAATATGCCCATATTTCACAATAAAATTTTTCATTTGTATCTCCTCCTCTCAAACAATTGTAACTCATATGCCATATCGAAATTATACTAGTAATTATAAATTTCGTATTATAAAAAGGACGAAATAGCCAAAATCAAGGACAAAAAGAAAAAGCATGGCAATAACTATCCTATTTAACAGTTATTGTTATGCTTTATTTCATCAAATAATAAAATTTCTAAACAAAAGATATCATTATCCATATCCATTTTGAAATAACCATTTTTACTTTCCACTAACTCCTTTACACTTTTTAGTCCAAAACCATGAGACAAAGTATCCGATTTATCTGTCAATGGCAGTCCATTTCTAATTCGTAACTTTTTGGCATAAGGATTTGAAATCTTAATAAAAAGATTCTCATTATCATCAATAATCCGAATTACAATATTATCTTGCTTTGACAAACTATTATCAAAGTTTCTAACAGCATTATCAATTAAATTTCCCAGTATAACATATAAACTCACTTCATCAATATCTGTGTCTTCTGGAATATTTACTTTAATATCAACCTCTATATCTTTGATAGAAAACAATTTGTAATTCAATATACGATTCAGCTTTTTATTTCTTGTATATTCAAAATTTCCATCTAATATAAAATCTTCCATCATTTTGTCAATTTCAGACATTACTTCTTGCTGAAGACCATTATCATTTTCTTCTATCTTAGACTTCAAATATAATAATTTATATTGCAAGTCATGTTTTATAATCCGAACTTTTTCATACGTTTCCTTAGCATTCTCTTG
>CAYMHX010000204.1:0-4803 GCA_964390325.1 uncultured Roseburia sp.
TACTGTTTACGAGGTACGAGTCAACAGTAACATGAAAGGCATTACAATTCATATGGCAGTTAATTGTTCGTTGTTGAACTATATAGGCGGTGATTGAAAATCACGCCTGCGCCACACGCGGTCACGAAGTGACAAATTCCTTATACGCGTGTGTGTGCATCCCCCGGAGGGTCTATATATGAGGCGAAGTTTTTAATCGCCGAATATATATATAAAAATAGGATTCGGATGTATAAAAATTCGTTAAAAATTCTAAGGAATTGTGTGTATTTTTGTTAAAAAAATATCTTTTCATATATGCAAAAATAGGATAAAATAAAAGTGGTACTTTAGTAACAAAAAACGAACAAATGTTCGTATATTTCAATGTGGAAAGAATAAGATTTTTTAATAAGTTTGTGGATATTTTTTTGATATGAACTTAACAGATGCAAATAGCTGTGTAGAAATGAGGCAAAAAAATGGTATGTGCTTATCTTGAAAAACTTTATCAGGAATATCAAGAAAAAAAGGAAACGATAGATAAAGTAATTGGAGAATTAGAAGTAGAATTAAAAGAAAATATTGAAGGTATTAGGCTATTAGAACAGAGTGATGATGAAGATTGTGAATCTTTTTTTCCAAGAGATAGAAATACCAAAAATAAAGCGAAGATAAAAGAATTAAAAGAAAAACAGGACGAAATTATTAAACGGACAGAGGATGCAGAGTTAGAACAGTCTGAACTTGTACATAAAATAGATGAATTACATAGTGTGATAGAAGAAGCAAAGATTAATGCAAAGAAGCTTTCAGAATTAGAGAAAAAAGCGGGGAATAATATTTCAAGACTTAGTATTTTGGAAATTCAAGAAAATGAAAGACAACGGATTTCAAGAGAATTGCATGATTCCACAGTTCAGAATTTGACAGGTATGGTGCATAAGACAGAGCTTTGCAGTAAGTTGATGGAGATTGACCCGATTCGTTGTAAGTTGGAATTGACAATGATGTCTCGTACATTGAGGGATATCATTAATGATACCAGACAGATGATTTATAATTTAAGACCAATGTCTTTTGACGATATCGGTTTGGATATCACAATAGAGAGAGCCATTGATAAGATAAAAAATGAAAAGGGATGCAATATTACCTTTTCTGTGGAGGGAGAGTCTTATTCGATACATCCTGTGGTGGGAATTACGCTGCTTAGAATTGTGCAGGAGGCTTGTAATAATGCTGTGAAGTATGCAGACGCAGATGTAATTTCTGTAAAAATGCTTTATAAGGAAGATGAAGTAACAATTCTTATTTCAGATGATGGAAAAGGATTTGATACAGAGAGTTTGAATGTGGAAAGCAGAAGTGACAATTCAGGATTTGGGCTTTCAATGATGAAGGAAAGAGTGTACCTTTTGTCAGGTGAAATTGAGATTTCTTCACAGATAAATGTTGGAACGGTTGTAAAGGTAAGTGTGCCGATTTATAAAAAAGAGTAATGCCAGCAGGGCAAAAGAAAAGGATTTGATTAGAAAGGTTTATATATAATTGTATTTTTAAGGAGGAGTAGTGGAGATGGCAGTCAATATTATGATTACAGATGACCATTCGATAATTCGTGAAGGGTTAAAACAGTTGTTGGAATTAGAAGGCGATTTTAAGGTAATTGCAGAAGCAGCGGATGGAATAGATTGTATTAATAAATTAGAAATAGTAAGACCGGATGTTTTGTTGCTGGATATTAATATGCCAAATATGAATGGATTGGAAGTACTTCAAAAAATGAAGGAAAAGAAGTGTAAAGTAAAGGTACTGGTGCTTACCATTCATAGTGAAGTGGAATATTTGTTAAAGGCAGTGGATATTGGTGTAAATGGGTATTTGTTAAAAGATTCGGAATCAGCAGAATTAAAGAAAGCAATTATGGCAGTGGTACATGGTGAAAATTATATTCAGCCAAGTTTAATTCCTGTATTAAATGCAAAAATGATTGACAGAGATACTGATGCAGTGAAAATTGAAAGTTTGACAAAACGTGAGATGGAAGTTTTGAAGAATTTATCTTTTGGAATGTATAATAAAGAAATTGCAGAGAAATTAAATATTAGTGAGAGAACGGTAAAAAACCATATTTCGAATATTTTTAAGAAAATAGAAGTGACGGACCGTACGCAGGCGGCGGTATTTGCAATTCGAAATAATTTGATTACAATTTAGTGGATGAGTCATAAAAATAGTGAGTTGAAAGGAAGATTGAGTAGGAATGTTTCATATGAAAAATGTTTCATGTGAAACATTCCTATTTTTCTTTTATACTATAATTGAGCAAATACTGAAAAATGAACAAAAATTCAAACGATTTGTTCGTGTTATAAAAATATTTTGAAATTTTTGTAACTATTCAGTGCAGTTCAAAACACTTGCTGTTTTGAACAAAAGAAAGTGATTCATGTGTACAAAAATCCTATCGCAAAGCGATTTTTAATGGATTTTGGTATTGTAACTATGAGCGTACTGAATAGTTACAAATTTTCTAAAATAATTGTTTTTCTAACAAAGACAAATTTGTGCAGTTTTTTTATAGAGAAATTAGGGGATTAAGATGAAAACATATACAGAATTTGTGCAAAGAATATATCAAGTGATAGTTGATTTATATCAGGTAGAGCAAGGGATGGGATTGAGGATTTTTGCTGAGGGGAGCGGTGAAAATTTATATTCGGGAAATCAAGAGTATGCAATTTTAAGAAATAAGAAAGCAGAGATATTTATTACGGTAATTCAAAATCATTTGGAACTGCTTGGAATATCGGAAGAAATGTTTCATGTGAAACATTCTATGCTGTATCCGAGTGAGGTTAAAATTACACATAGCTGTTATCCTAAGAATATGAGACGATGGTTGTCTGGAACTGTTAGCAGGAAGAAGAAATGCAGGATTGAATTTTGTGTGCTTGTTTATTGTCATGCGATTGGATGGGATTTGAGTTTGAAAGAGGAAAATTCTGAATTGGTGAAATGCAGACAGGAGTTGTGGAAAATATGTATGGATTATTTATCTGATGTGGATAAGCAATATTTTATGGAGTTGAATAAGAAAGAAGTTTCGTTTGAGATGTTGTGGAGAGCGGGGAGTTTTGCTTATCTTCATTAGTTCTAGTTTTAAAAAGTGATTTGTCCTTGACTTTTCTTTTATAATAAAAGAAAAGAACAGTATTTTGTTTTTCGGGAATTTTTGTAATGAAGGAAAAAATGGTATTCAGTATAGAATGAGGAGGGGCAAATGGAACTGGTAAAAGAATGTATCGAACGTATTAAGGTAATAAAAGGTGTAAATAATGGATTGGTCAGTTATGAACAGATTAAAACAATGATTAATTTTTATGACTTAAATGAGGAACAGATAAAAGCGTTGATGGAAGAATTAGATAGGAATAACATTCAGCCAATTCCAGAAGCTAAGTTTCCACGTAAAGAAGTAAAAAGGCGTAGAGGCTGTGATGAAGCAGTCAGATATGCAATATCAAAACAGGATAGAGAAAGACGTTTTAAGAAAGAGTTGGAATTATGTTTAGAGGCTTTAAAAAAGAATCCTTCGCTTTTAAAACAGTATGATGAGGAATTGCTGATTTTAAGAAAATATATTGCTGAATATGGAGAAAAATATGAAGTGAGATATGAGAAACAAGAGGAATATATTTTGGATTTGGCAGTAAGAGAAATTGGTAATTTACGAGTTAAAGATATAAGGTCTAAAGGCTGGGTATGTGGGACTTATATGGCTCGGCTGCATGATAGATTTTTAAGGTGGATTTTTTGTACATTTACACAAGAAGAATTGAAAGAACTTATTAATAGTTGTGGCAAAGAAGGTGAATTGACTTCTTATCAAAAGGCGATATTGTGCGTACTTTTGCATAAGGCACCAAAGGTTTTGGTTCATACGAGAATAAGTAAATATATTGAGGAGTGATAAGTGATAGAAGCATAGCCGTTTTGGATATGCTTCTATATATTCGGCGATTAAAAACTTCGCCTCATATATAGACCCTCCGGGGGATGCACACACACGCGTATAAGGAATTTGTCACTTCGTGACCGCGTGTGGTGCAGGCGTGATTTTCAATCACCGCCTATATATAAATAAATAAAATTGTTTTTGTTGAGGAGAATGGGACGGAAACGGTGCTTTGGAGTAGAGAGGAAATATAGTTTTTGAGATTTTGAATGTTTCATGTGAAACATTTTTGATTAAAATAATAAAAACTTGAAATTTTCGTAACATCATAATTTTAAATTGGGTCTTGACTATTCCCTTACGGGCTGGTTTACGATAATACTGGGGGTGATAGAAATGTTAATAAATGAAATTGCAAAAAAATGTAAGATAACAAAAAAGGCTGTTCAGTATTATGTTGACCAAGGGTTAATTGTTCCGAAAATTTTAGAAAATGGATATAAGGATTTTTCAGAGTTGGACATGAAATTATTAAAGAAAATCGTTTTATATCGAAAATTAGGGCTTAGTATTCGTGATATAAAAAGAGTGCTTGAAAATCAGAATGAAATAACCTATATTTTGCATAAAAAAGCATTAGAATTAGAACGAGAAAAAATAAAACAAGAGATACTAAAAAAGATAGAAGCAGGAGAAACGGTAGAAAATCTTGAAAAACAAATCAATAATATTACTTTGCATACGATTATTATCAAAAAATTGCTTGAATTGTTTCCAAGTTATTATGGAAAGTTTATAAGTTTAAATTTTTCTATATAGGCGGTGATTGAAAATCACGCCTGCGCCACACGCGGTCACGAAGT
>CAYMHX010000205.1:0-4037 GCA_964390325.1 uncultured Roseburia sp.
ACGGAATCCGTGCCAGTGAATTAGAAGCTGAATTTGCAGATATGGATGGCTGGAACGCAGAATCCGATGCTGCTACTCTGCTTAACGGTCTTGGTATTCCTACCGAGGAACACTATACCATGATGGCTGATTTACCTGGTGCATTAAAGGTTAAGGTTTTGCTTGCTCAGGCATTATTTGGAAATCCTGATATTTTATTACTCGACGAACCTACCAACCACTTAGATTTAGATGCAATCGGCTGGTTAGAAGAATTCTTAATTAACTTTGAAAATACAGTTATCGTAGTTTCCCATGACCGTTACTTCTTAAATAAGGTATGTACACATATCGCTGATATTGACTATGGTAAAATCCAGCTTTACTCAGGTAACTATGACTTCTGGTATGAATCCAGCCAGTTATTAGTAAAACAGATGAAGGAAGCAAATAAGAAAAAAGAAGAAAAAATCAAAGAATTACAGGAATTTATTTCCCGCTTCTCTGCAAATGCTTCTAAATCAAAACAGGCTACTGCTCGTAAAAAAGCTTTGGAAAAAATTGAATTAGATGAAATCCGTCCTTCCAGCCGTAAATACCCATACATCGACTTCCGTCCAAGCCGTGAAATCGGTAATGAAGTTCTGCCAGTAGAAGGTATTTCTAAGACTATTGATGGTGTTAAAATTTTAGATAATGTTTCCTTTATTGTAGGACGTGAAGATAAAATTGCATTTGTCGGCGGTAATGAATTAGCGAAAACTACTTTATTTAAAATTCTTGCAGGTGAAATGGAACCGGATGAAGGTACTTATAAATGGGGTGTAACTACAAGTCAGTCTTATTTCCCAAAGGATAACACAGAAATTTTCGATACTGACCTTATCATTGTTGACTGGCTAACACAGTTCTCGGAAATCAAAGATGCAACTTATGTGCGTGGTTTCTTAGGACGTATGCTCTTTGCTGGTGAAGACGGTGTGAAAAAAATGCGTGTACTTTCCGGTGGTGAAAAAGTGCGTGTATTACTCTCTCGTATGATGATTCAGGCAAGCAATGTTTTAATGTTAGATGAGCCGACTGACCACTTAGACATGGAATCTATCACTGCATTAAACAATGGTTTAATCAAATTCTCAGGGGTCATTCTTTTTGCTTCCCGTGACCATCAGGTAGTACAGACCACTGCAAACCGTATTATTGAATTTCTTCCAGATGGAACATTTATTGATAAAGTTTCTACTTACGATGAATACCTTGCAAATGATGCAATGGCTCGTAAACGTCAGGTTTACAATATGTCTTCAAGTGATGAAAACGATAACTAAATGATTCCTACTAAAAATATATAGGCGGTGATTGAAAATTACCACCTGCACCACGCACAGTCACGAAGTGACATTTTCCTATTTGTGCGTGTGTGCATCCCTCGGATAGCTATATATGAGGCGAAGTTTTTTATCGCCGAATATATAGAAAAGAGATGCCACAAATGTGACATCTCTTTTCTATTTTAAACTGTACACTTACTCGGTTTTCCAGTGCTTGCATACCTTGCCAACTCACCTAACTCATCTTCAATCCGAAGTAACTGATTATATTTTGCAGTACGCTCTGCTCGACATGGTGCGCCTGTTTTTATTTGTCCTGCATTAACTGCAACGGCTAAATCTGCAATGAAGGAATCCTCTGTTTCTCCGGAACGATGAGAAATCACTGCATGATATCCTGCTGTTTTTGCCATTTCAATTGCTTCCATTGCCTCTGTAAGCGTGCCAATCTGATTTACCTTAATCAACACTGCATTTCCTGCTCCTAAATCAATGCCGCATTTAATCCGTTTTTGATTGGTCACAAATAAATCGTCCCCAACCAATTGCACCTTATCACCAAGTCGTTTTGTTAATTTCTGCCAGCCTTCCCAATCTTCTTCATGTAAACCATCTTCTATCGAAATAATTGGAAATTCATTTACCAATGACTCATAGAGAGCAATCATTTCATCTGTTGTTCTGCATATACAATCACAATGCTCTCCATTTTCGTCGATTTTTTGTACCTGTGCTTCTCCTACAAATTCATAACATTTTTGTTCCTGACTATAAAGTTCACTTGCCGCAGCATCCATCGCAAATACAATATCTTTTCCTACCTGATATCCTGCTTTTACTACAGCTTTTTCTAAATATTGAAACACCTCTCTGGCATCTTTAAAATCCGGTGCAAAACCACCCTCATCTCCAACTGCGATACTTCTTCCTTCTTCTTTTAAGATATGCTTTAAAAAATGATAGACTTCTGCTCCCATCCGAAGCCCGTCTTTAAACGTATTCGCACCAATTGGCATAATCATAAATTCTTGAAAGTCCAAAGAATTTTTAGCATGTGCACCGCCATTAATAACATTCATCATTGGAACAGGCAATAAATGTGCGGCTGTTCCACCAAGATAACGATAAAGCGGCATATTAAGAACCTTCGCTGCTGTTTTGGCACACGCTAATGAAACACCCAAAATTGCATTTGCACCTAAATTTCCTTTATTATCTGTACCATCGAGCTCCACCATAATACGGTCAATTTTAGACTGACACAATACATTTTCTCCAAGCAATGCATCTTTGATTTTTGTATTTACATGGTCTACGACTTTTTGTACACCAAGTCCAAAATATCTCGGTTCTCCATCACGCAATTCAATTGCCTCAAATTTTCCTGTACTGGCACCTGATGGTACAGACTCATGGGCTGTTACTTTTTTCCCGGTAGTTTCTGTTTCTGCTGTAACTGCTACTTCTATGGTTGGATTTCCTCTTGAATCCAAAATCTCTCTTGCATGTACACCAATAATTTTTGCTTCTAAAGACATAAAATATCCCTCATTTCCGAACAATTTGTAACCATTTTTATAAACAGTCTTATTTGTATTGTTCTTATTTTGAATATAGTATCTGTCTTTATTTTCTTTTTTATACTTGTAAGTGTTTTGTCCTGTACCGAATAGTTACGAGATTTCAATATTTTAAAAAACACCTGTCATAAAAATTTCAATTCCAATAAAAATTAAAATCACACCGCCTAAAATCGTTGCTTTATTAGAAAGCTTCGTACCAAACTTTTTACCAATCATAAGACCTGCTGAACAAATAACAAACGTCACTGCCGCAATAATCAACGCACAAACAAATGCTGACATAAATCCATAATCAGCAATCGTAAATCCAACCGATAATGCATCAATAGAGGTTGCAACTCCCTGTACAAAAAGTGCTGACAGTCCCACTCCTGCTGCCTCTGCTTCTTCCTCTTTATTTTTTATACCATCTAATAACATTTTACCACCAATATAAAGTAATAAAATTAATGCAATCCATGGAATAAATTTTTCAAATGCCTGAAAATATTGTAAAACTGTATGTACACATATCCAGCCAATCATCGGCATTAATGCCTGAAAGAATGCAAAAACCCCAGCTACCTGTGTCATCTTTCCACGCTTCATATCCGGCTCATTTAAACCATTTGCCATCGACACAGAAAAAGCATCCATCGCAAGCCCTACACCAAGCAACGCACTGTTAAAGAAAAATAATAAATTCCATTCCATTTTTGTTTCCTCCAAATTTAAAATTTAATTTCGTTTCCTAAAAATACTGTTTCCATAAGCATAATCCTGTGCAGCATAGTTATCATTTTAAATATGCAAAAAAACCAAGTACAGCCGAAACTATACTTGGTTCTATCTACATATGGGCAGAGTTCATGTATAGCTTCACAGTTATACATAAGTCTCGCAATTTAAAACAAGCCAGACCAAACGGTCAGTATGTTGACTTGCTACGCCCCCGGCGCTTGCTACTCCCTCACAACGGGATAAGTGTACCACGCCTGACCGCATTTGTCAAGTGCTCAGCAACAAGTCCTTTGACAAATCCCGGCGTTTCTGCTATACTTTCCCCAGAAAATGAAAACTGCCACCGGGTAGTGGATTGCGTCAGCATCCGATTTGCTCATCGTTAGGTCTTAGAAGATGAGCAAGCGGGTGCTTTTTGTTTTTG
>CAYMHX010000205.1:4047-4752 GCA_964390325.1 uncultured Roseburia sp.
AAGCCAGACCAAACGGTCAGTATGTTGACTTGCTACGTTTTTACGCTCGCTACTCCCTCATGGAAAATACTTATTTAGGCTACCATGATTGGAAATAGTTGTCAATGTTCTCCCCAATTGTTTTTCTTTTTATACAATTCTGCGTTACTATTCTTAGTAACGACTTATTTTTATTCGTCACATACAGTCAATGTTTTTACACCAAAAACAAAATACAAGATATGGAATAACCAAACACATGCCAGTATAATTCTTCCCACTGGGACATTGCTCATCATAATAAACCCAATTGACATCAAAATCGTTACTGTAACCATGATTCGAATTTTTGTCTTTTTGGTCATGCCCTGCCCCTTTACATAGGTTTCCAAATTATCTTTATAAAGATTCGTATTGATAAACCAATTATTTAATCGTTCCGAACTTCTTCCAAAGCAATATGCCGCTAATAACAAAAAGGGAAATGTTGGAATCATTGGAACAACTGTGCCAAATGCCCCTAATCCTACTCCTATACAACCTACTGCTATATAGATAGCTTTCTTTATCTTCATTTTTCCTCTCATTCTGAAGTATTCTAAATTTTTAGTTCCAACAAATGTGTTATCAAACGGATTTCCTTTTAATTAGGCGAAGTTTTTATCGCCAACTAAAATATATAGGCGGTGATTGAAAATCACGCCTGCGCCACACGCGGTCACGAAG
>CAYMHX010000206.1:0-4736 GCA_964390325.1 uncultured Roseburia sp.
TGTCAATCAGCGGATTTCCTTCTATCGTCTTTGCAAACATATTCTCACGATAATTTGCTGTCTTACGAAGCGGTGTGCTGTGTGTAGCAAAATCACTGACCGCATTTACAAAACGATACGCATTATTACCGACTTTCTGTAAATCCGGAGCAGCAAAATATCTCGCTCTCATATCTTCACGCAATTTCAAAATATTCTTCTGCTGTAATGATGTCGCATTTTTCTCAACCAGAAGAAGCAGTTCAATGTATTCCTCTACTTCTTTGTCTGTTACCTTGATTTTTCTAAGGTTTTCAATTTCCTTTCCAAGCTGATCCATGTAATTCTCCGCCATAAATAAAGTGTCCTTCGCTTCCTGTATCTTGCCCTTAATATCTCCCGTATGAATCATAGACCAACTGCGTTTTGCTGTATTTAATGCCAAATTAAGCGTATTGTTACATACGACACGAATCGGAGTCACCGCTACTTTTACTGCTCCCGAACCATCATGTGAGTTGCTAAATACCAAATATGGTGAAATTCTCTCGCCGGAAATAATGTATTCCTGTGGAAGTCTCGCCAAAAGCCATACCTTTCTTCCCTCTTGCAACGAACCTGCAGTTTCATAGCGCACTCCGCTTCCAAGCAGAGAATCAGTAAATGCAAACGCTTCTGTATTCTGAATTATCTTATATCGGTCTGAAACCACTCCCAGTACCTTTCTGTCTGTGCTTCTCACATTTGCCTTGTAACCGGATATTTTTTCTCCTGCATTTGTAAATACTTCTTCCTGTAATACTTCCCAATCCAATCCCGCCAGTCGGAGTGCATCCTCTGATAAAGGTGCATTTTCCACTCTTGTTCCAATTCCATGCCACGGTTTTTCACGCGTGAAAAACATTGTTTCAACATTTGCTGCCATAATTCTAATTCTCCTTTAATTTTATTTAGCTCATATGCTATATAAAGGATTAATATCTATTTCAATTTACTTTTAAACAGCTTTTCTTATAAATACCTCGGATTCAGTTTATCAAACATACTTTTGGGTATCTTATATTTTCTCCCAAACTTAATTGCCGGTATCTGCTGTTTCTTAATTATTCTGTAAACAGTCGTCTGACTGATATTCATTAATCTGCAAAAATCCTGTACAGATAAATATGTTTCCGTTGTACTAAACATTTCTGTCTGCATAACCTCTTTTTCCTTTCTGCCTAAATTATTTTTATTAATTAACTGTTTATAAACAATTAACTAATCATTACCATGATGTATCATAGCCACCATATACCTAATATTATTTTTTATTTTACTCTATACAATTTCATAATGGTTGGGGGTACAAAAAAAGGAAGGAGAAATGCAAGTACGTCGATTACTCTCTATCCATTTACTATCTATTTTAAAATTATTTAACGTACTTGTTATATAAACGAAAATGACAGATAAAAAGAAAACAAAGGATAACCATATCGAGGTTAGAACATCCCAAGAGGAAAGAAAACAAATAACTTTAAATGCTTATAGTCTTAATATGACTGTAAGTGATTATATCAGACATTGTTGTTTATCTGATAACTCTCTTACATTGGATCAAACACCTCTGTATATCAAAACCATTAATCTATTAAATGATATTGCACATCAATTAGATGGATATACAGATTCAGAAACTCTAATAACTATAAAAGACATGATTTTAACTTTTTATGAAGGAGTAAAAAACGATGAAAAACACAAACATTAATACAGATACTACAATCGAAGCAACACGAAGAAACGGCATTTTAATTTCCTGTATGGGAAAAGGAAAATATCAGAATTTAGATTCTGCCGAAAGTGTAATCAAATATATACTACGCAGCCCCGGAAGTTCAAAAGCCGGCAAAAATGATGTAATCTACCACAGTGCATATGGTGCAACCGATTTAGATGTAAATATGACAATTCATCAATTTGAGCAAATTTCTGCATTCAATACTCGCAAAACCAAAAAGAAACGTTATATCGACCATCAAATATTCTCTTTTAATCATAATAGTGAAAAAAGAATAAAACGTCATCCTGAACTTATCCCTGAAATGTGTTCTAATATGGCTGAAATTCTATCTGACGAAAATTACCAAGTAGTATATGCTCTGCACGAACCGGATACCGAAACCAATTACTATCATATACATTTTGCTGTCAATACCGTCTCTTTTGCAGATGCTCTAAAACGGCAGGAAAACTACATTAATACTAAAAAACATCAACAAGAATTAGACGACTATCTTGAAGATTTTCTCTACCCTAAACCATTTTAAACACCAATTTTAATAAATTCATAAAAAAACTTCGTAAACGCGTAGTTTCTGTATTAAACTATACATCTTCTACCTATTTACGAAGTTTTTAATAATCTCTTTTATATTTATCTTTCTCTAATTGTACTTCTTACTTGAAAAAGATATAATACTACCAAGAGGTACCTATGGATTATTACAAACTTTTACTGACAGAAACAATAACTACTATAAAGCAAACTCCTTCTTACAAACAGAACTCTGCTTATAATATTTTTAATGTATTACAAGTAGATACAAAAGAAGTTATCATGTGTCGATTTTTAGCAGATTTACTGAATCCGCAAGGACAACACAATTATCATATTCTGTTTTTGAAATCTTTTTTACAAGATGTTCTTCTGCAGAAAGATATAAACGATATATTACTTTTTCATACAAACGTCTATACAGAATATAAAATTGATTTAGAAAGACGCATTGATATCGTAATCCAAAATACAAAATTCTTTATTCCAATTGAAGTTAAGATTTGGGCAGAAGAACAAGAAGGACAATGCTATGATTACTATAAATATGCTCAAAATTCTCCTATGATTTATCTTACAATATCCGGAGATATGCCCTCAGAATATAGCAGACGCTCAAAAGAAACGATGGAACTTCTGGCTATAGATAACATATACTGTATTTCATGGAAGCACAATATTATACAATGGTTATCAAAATTATTAGATAAATTACAAGATCCTATTAAATCCGTTGTCATGCAGTATATTGATGCAATACATATGTTTACAGACGAAAGAGAAACAACTCTCATGGAAAAACATTTAAATACCTTATATCAGTCACCGGAATATTTTGAAGCAGGATTGAACATAGAAAAAACAATGAAAACTGCAAAAGTACACTTAATGAAATTAGTGTTTGATGAATTTTTTAAAGCATTTGAAAAAATAGCTATAAAATATGATTTAGAATTGGAAACGGAAAGAAACTATTATCATTATGAAAAACAATGTAATCCTAAATTTTATGAAATAACTGGTTCCACATCTCCTGGTTTAAATTACATCTATAAAAAAGCCTCTTTTCAAAACAAAAATCTTCAGTTATGGTTTCGTATAGAAATATATGAACAATTTTATGCTGGATTTATTTTATTTGATACAGAAGCGGATTCAAAAGGCGATAAAAAAGGCTATGAAGTGCTAGAAATAACCAATGATATGTTAGAACAAGCAGCAAAATATATAAATAAAGACATTTTCTGTCCCACAGCATGTTGGCTTACATGGTGCTATCCCAATGGAATATTCCAAGATGGTTACTATGATGACGTACCCGACTTTAAGCACATGAATTCCTATGCCATCAGCCTTGTTGATGAAGAAAATCGAAAATCTTTCATTGAAAATGCTATATCCGTTTTTGAAGAACAACTTTTGAAGCACTTAATTCTTATCGACGATCTTTAAAAGATTATTCGGAATATCTTGCCAAAATAAATACAAATAGTCCACAGAACAATTCCTCATTCTGTGGACTATTTTATAAAAATTATCATAAATTCATATTTTTGCTTCAAAATTGCTTCAAATTTCAATTTTCAAAAGCTGAACCCCTTGATTTTCCTAGCTTTATTTCTCTAACGACTTCATCGTTGGGATTTCCATTTCATGAATTTTATACTTCGTCATATCTCTATCTATCCCCATATTTCACACTCTGCCAATACATGAAAAATATATAACCATTTATAATCCATTACCAACTTTGTTTCGATTGGCTTATGTTTTGGCTTAAATGGCTTAAACTGCACCATCTCAAAAATTATTCTTGAGTGCCTTTCTTAAAATATGCGTCCAATCCTGCGAACTCATCTTTTTTCAATTCTTTTGTTACATCTGCGTAAATATTCAACGTAGTGGAAATATCGGAGTGTCCTAACGCATCCTGAATTACTTTGATATTTACACCAGCTTCACACATACGGGTAGTAAATGTATGGCGAAGTGTATGACAACTAAAGTGTGGAAGCAATACCGGATTTTCTTCCTCTTTCATCAATACCTCATCATTACAATCTCTGATAATTCTACGGATTGCTTTATTAAGTGTACCCTGATGCTGTGTATTTCCAAAACGATTTACAAAGATAAAATCTGTATATCCATCAACGACTGCTTTGCATTGAATATTCATTGCCTCTTGATATGCTCTTTCTTCTTCAAATGCCTCTTTCACGAAATCCAACATTGGCACTTTTCTCTCGCCTGCCTTTGTTTTCGGCGTATGAACATTAAAGTAACAACCATTTACCTGATGATTGTAGTAAACAAGTGTATGATTTACATCAATCATACCATCTTCCAAATCAATATCGCACCAACGAAGTCCTACCACTTCTCCTACACGAAGCCCTGTTCCAATCATAACTGCTATAATCGGATACCAATGGCT
>CAYMHX010000207.1:0-4720 GCA_964390325.1 uncultured Roseburia sp.
CTACAGATACATCACAGAAATTAGCTATCCGTTTCGGTGAAACAATCAAAGCTTATCAGGCTTCACCAGATTTAGATGTAGCTGATTTGAAATTAATCCCATTAGTATTTGCTGGATGGTTACGTTACCTTATGGCAGTAGATGACAATGGAAATCAGTTCGAATTAAGTGATGACCCAATGCTTCCAGAAGTTTGCCCGGTAGTAGCTGACGTAAAACTTGGAGAAGCTTGTGATGTTAAGGCTGTATTAAAAGATATCCTTGCTAACAAGAAGATTTGGGGCGTTGACCTTTACGAAGTTGGTATGGCAGATTTAGTATGCCAGTACTTTGAAGAAATGATTGCCGGACCAGGTGCTATCGCTAAAACACTTGAGAAATATGTGTAAGATAGATTAGAAAGAGTTAATAGCAGAAATATTGGCACAGTTGAATTAAAATTATAAATTGGCTAAGCTTAAGGGCGTCGCTTTTGCGGCGCCCTTAAATTATAGTTTAGTAGTAATTATTCAGTACCTTCATAATTATGATGCAAAAATTCATTAAAAATTGCTTCGCAATAGAATTTTTGCACTCTTGAATCATGTTCTTTTGGTCAAAACAGTAAATGTTTTGACCTGCTCTGAACAGTTACGTTTAGTAACATAAAAGAATTCCTGTCATTTATTAATAGAAATAGGTGACAGGGGTATTTTTATGCCTGATTGTAGGGAGCAAGTATATTCGAATGATTATTTTGATTTTATAATACCGTATGGGGAAGCATATACGGTTTCGCCGCCAGAGACATGTATTCAGAGGGTGGATGAAGATTATGATGTTTTGTATTATTCAAGGGCAGGACTGCCACCTCTTAATATTGGGAATTATACTTATTCGAGTATTCCAAAGTGTTTTGGGTTGCTAGACCAGACAGCATTGGAGGTCAGTGGTATTTTGCGTATGCAGATGCAGCCTGCACTGCGTTTAACAGGGAGTGGTGTGTTAATAGGGTTTATTGATACAGGGATTGATTATACAAATCCAATTTTTCGATATGAGGACGGAAGCAGCAGGATTGTACAGATTTGGGATCAGACGGTAGAAGATGGAACACCGCCGCCAGGAATTTTTTATGGAGCAAATTATAATCAGAGGCAGATTAATGAAGCACTTGAGTCAGAAGAACCATATGAGCTTGTGCCAACAAGAGATACCAATGGCCATGGAACGTTTTTAGCTGGAGTGGCTTGTGGTGGACTAGATATTCAAAATGATTTTATTGGTGCTGTACCGGATGCACAGATTGCAGTAGTGAAGTTAAAAGAAGCAAAGCAATATTTGAAAGATTTCTTTTTTGTAAAAGAAGGAGTTCCTGCTTATCAGGAGAATGATATTATGATGGCAGTAGCATATTTGGATGGATTGGCAAATATGTTAAATCTTCCATTGGTGATTTGTTTAGGCGTGGGAAGTTCGAATGGAAGCCGTGCAGGAAATAGTAATTTATCTACTTATCTTAATATTATCAGTAGCAGAAGAAAAAGGGCTGTTGTGACAGCTACGGGAAATGAGGCTGGGGTAAGACATCATTTTTTAGGACAGATTACCGGGGATATGGAATATGAAGACGTAGAAGTGAATGTGGGAGAAAATGTCAATGGTTTTTTTGTAGAACTTTGGGCAGGGGCGCCTGAACTTTTTGAAGTGGCTGTATTTTCGCCAACGGGAGAAGAAATGCCTCGTGTTCCGTTTCGGGAAAGTCGAACGGTGACTTATGATTTTATTTTTGAACGGACAACGGTAAGTGTAGATTATCGGATTGAGGCAAGAAGGACGGGAAGCCTATTAATATATCTGCGTTTTCAAAATCCAAGAGCAGGGATTTGGAAAATTCGGGTTTATAAAGAAAGTATTGTGACAGGAGATTATCATATGTGGCTGCCGTTACAGCAGTTTACAAGTGGAGAGATATTTTTTTTACGTTCCAATCCAAATATGACACTTACCATTCCAAGTTCAGCAACACAGGTGATTTCGGTGGGGGCATATAATGCTGCAAATGGCGGGATTTTTGCAGATTCAGGAAGGGGTTATTTAACTACAGGAGAAGTAAAACCAGATTTTGTGGCCCCCGGGGTAAATGTATATGGACCTGGAATGAGAGGAAATTATGTAAGACAGACTGGAACAAGCGTGGCAGCAGCGATTACTGCGGGTGCAGTGGCACAGATAATGCAGTGGGCGATTGTAGAACGAAATTCACCAACTATTTCCAATACTGGAATTAAAAATATGCTGATTCGAGGGACTGGAAAACCAGTGCAGAGGGAATTTCCGAATCCGGAGTGGGGGGATAATGGTATTATAGTGTCAAGTTAGATGGAAACCAGTAAAATCAAGGGATTCCGCTGATTTAGTCTTATAAAATAAATCATTTAAAAATAGTAATGTTAGCAAAACTCGTGGTGTTTTTGAGGTTGAAAATCAAAATAAGAGAACTTGACACTAAATTACTATTAGGGTTAAGAAACGTTACTTGATTGAAAATGAGGTGATAATAAAATAAGTAGATATTGGTAGGACTAAATGAGTTGTTGTATGGATAAGTTCCATACAAGCTGGTTTAGTTCTATTTTTATTGAAAGAAGAAAAACAAGTATGAAAAGGCAGGAGTTAAATTGGTCTGACGATAAGAAATTAGTTTTAGAAATTTGTAAAAAAGATAAGATGTATTTTACATGTCCATGCCAGCAGAAAGTATGGTGTAAAAACTGGTTGAGATAGAGATTAGCTGAAAAAGTTGACATAATTTTCAGAAACAGACTGAAAAAATAAACTTATATTTGAAAAAACAGCTGAAAAAGTAAGTTGACTCTTTTAGAAAGGGAGATATTAGAAAGGAAGTCAACTGAGAAATTTAACTTAATTTTGAAAAACAGACTGAAAAAATGCACTTATATTTGAAAAATGAACTAAAAAAGTAAGTTGACTGTATAAAAAAGGGTTTTAGGGGAAAATCCCCTAACCAAATGCACTTGTATTACAAAGTGCGTATCTTGCAAATGTGTATTGGAAATTTAAGGATAGGAAAGGTTGGGAGAAAGAGAACAAATAAAAGAGAATAGATAGAATATGAAACTTTATTTTGGAGTGATTAAAATAATGTTTTAAGTGAAAAGGAAATTTAACCAAAGTGATAAGTGGTTTAACAGAAATGATATGTAAAAAATAGAGTCTGTTTTATAAAATGTAGATAGGACTGCTAAAGATTGACAGGAAGGAGTTTTTTAACGTTTGGTTAGAAAAATGGGTTTTAGATTCAAGAGATAAAAAATGTTAGTTACATAGGACAAATTGCCAAGGGAATAGAATGAAAAAGATATAAAAGGGAGAGGGCATATGTTTTATTTAACGGACAGGGAACTTGAGCAAATGAAATCTGTTGATATTAGGACAATTGATATAAATACGTTGACAGATTTAAGAGATATTGTGATTGATACAAAGCTTTCGGTTGAACAAAAATTAACTTCTTTTGTGAAACAGACAAATAATATTTATGTTCATCGCATAGGGGACTATGTGGTAAAGGTTAAATTTCAAAAAGAAGGTTCTACAATTGATGAAAAAATGAAAGAATATTTAAAACATTTGGCTGAGATACATATTTAAAAATAGAAATAACGATTCAAAGCTAAGCCTGAAATATCATGTATTTCTAAAAACTGGCAGAGTTCTTTTCATATGTTTTATTGGAAAAGAAATTTTAAAAAATATATTCCTTTTTAATTTTTTGAAAATTTTTTAGTAAGCTGAATCTCTGCATTTTATGAGAATTATTTTGGCTTTGAATAGTTGGAAGTCAGGAGTGAAGTAAATGGAAAAGAAATATTTTTTTACAGCCATGTATCTTCGGCTTTCAAGAGATGATGGTGATGTAGGTAATACTACAAATGGAAAGGGCAGTATAAAAACGGAAAGTAACAGTATTGGGAATCAGAGAGAACTTATCAGGGCTTTTATCAATGTACAGCAGGATATGGAGCTGTATGACTGTTATGTGGATGATGGATTTTCGGGCAGTAATTTTGACCGACCAGAATTTAAAAGAATGATGAGTGATATAGAAGCAGGAAAAGTAAACTGTGTAATTGTGAAAGATTTATCAAGATTTGGGCGAGATTACATTGAGTCAGGAAGATATATTCAAAAGTATTTTCCAACTCTTGGGGTGCGTTTTATTGCACTTACAGACCATTATGACAGTTTTCATGCAGATTCAGGGGAAAGCGGAATGATTCTTCCTGTTAAAAATTTTATGAATGATTCTTATTGCAGAGATATTTCCATAAAAGTAAAAAGCCAGTTGGAAGTGAAACGAAAAAATGGCGAATGTATTGCGGCATTTGCACCTTATGGTTATAAGAAATCCAAAAGTAATAAAAATCAGCTCGTTATTGATGAATATGCGGCAGAAATTGTAAAAAAGATTTTTGACTTGAAAATAGATGGTATGGCAGTTTCTGCGATAGCAGAAAAATTAAATGAACTGGGTATATTGTCGCCAAAAGAGTATAAAAAATCTACTGGAATTAATTATAAAGGTGGATTTTCTGGTGTAATAAAACCCATGTGGAGCAGTTCGACCGTAAAAAGAATACTTACAAATGAAATATATCTAGGGCATCTGATACAGGGAAAAACAGAAAAAGTAAATTATAAGTTGAAAAAGAGTGTG
>CAYMHX010000208.1:0-4698 GCA_964390325.1 uncultured Roseburia sp.
GTGAAAGAGAAGAATTATCAGAACAGATTCGTGCGTTAGAAATGTTAAAGAAGTTGGCAGAAATTTATGGTTGTGACATTAGTAAACCTGCTACAAATATATTGGAAGCAACACAGGCGTTGTATTTTGCTTATCTTGCAGCAGTAAAGGAACAGAATGGTGCGGCAATGTCACTTGGACGTACTTCTACTTTCCTTGATATTTATGCAGAGCGTGACTTAGCAGAAGGAATATTTACAGAGTCAGAGATTCAGGAAATTATTGACCAGTTCGTTATGAAGCTTCGTTTGGTGAAGTTTGCAAGAACACCGGAATACAATACTCTTTTTGCAGGAGACCCGACATGGGTAACAGAGGCAATTGCAGGTGTTGGTGTAGATGGAAGACATATGGTTACAAAAATGTCTTACCGTTATTTACACACATTAAATAATATCGGTGCAGCACCGGAACCAAACTTAACAGTGCTTTGGTCTGTACAGTTACCGGAAAACTTCAAGAGATTCTGTGCAGATATTTCTATCAAACATTCTGCAGTACAGTACGAAAATGACGATTTAATGCGTGTATACCACGGTGATGATTATGCGATTGCATGCTGTGTATCTTCTATGAAGGTTGGTAAAGAAATGCAGTTCTTCGGTGCAAGAGCAAACCTTGCAAAATGTTTACTTTATGCTATCAACGGTGGTGTGGATGAAATTTCCGGTAAACAGGTAGGACCAAAATACCGTCCAATTACTTCTGAATATTTGGATTATGATGAAGTAATGAGTGCGTATAAGGATATGATGAAGTGGCTCGCGAGAGTGTATGTAAATGCATTAAATATCATTCACTTTATGCATGATAAATACTGCTATGAAAAATTAGAGATGGCACTCCATGATAAGAAGGTAACACGCTGGTTTGCAACAGGTATTGCAGGTTTCTCTGTTGTGGCAGATTCTTTATCAGCAATTAAATATGCAAAGGTAAAACCTATCCGTGACGAGAATGGCATTGCAATTGACTTTGAAATTGAGGGAGATTTCCCGAAATATGGTAACGATGATGACCGTGTAGATGATATTGCAAAAGAAGTGCTTCATGAGTTTATTGGTTATATCAAAGGAAACCATACTTACCGCGGTGGCATTCAGACAACTTCTATTCTTACGATTACTTCTAACGTATCTTATGGTAAGAATACAGGTGCAACACCGGATGGCAGAAAGAGGGGCGTAGCATTTGCACCGGGTGCAAATCCAATGCATGGTCGTGATACAAATGGTGCGATTGCTTCTTTGGCATCTGTTGCAAAAATGCCGTTTGCAGATTCACAGGATGGTATTTCGAATACATTTACAGTAGTTCCGGATGCATTAGGTAAGAGCAAAGAAGAACAGGAAGATAACTTGATTTCTATTCTTGATGGTTATGCAGAGCAGGGTGGACATCACTTAAATATCAATGTATTAAGCAGAGAAACTTTATTGGATGCACAGAAACATCCTGAGAAATATCCTCAGCTTACCATTCGTGTATCAGGATATGCGGTAAACTTTATTAAATTGACAAAAGAACAGCAGGATGAAGTAATTACCAGAACCTTCCACGAAATTATGTAGTGAAAACAGTGAGGAACAAACGTCCGGTATGAGTAACGCAGCAGTATTCTGCGAAGTTACGAATAGTGGTGTCGCGAGAGCTTCGAAGAAGCGGAGCGACAGTGTTTTCACTAAAAATATATGAAAAAAGGGGTCACTATGGGCTATATTCACTCGATAGAAAGTTTTGGCAGTGTCGATGGACCGGGAGTTCGTTTTGTTGTATTTTTCCAAGGATGTCCGATGCGTTGTGCCTATTGTCATAATCCTGATACTTGGAATTTGGCAGATGGAATGGAGATGACAACAGATGACATCTTAAAAAAGATGCTTCGGAATAAAGCATTTTATAAAAGAGGCGGTATTACGGCAACTGGCGGTGAACCGATGATGCAGATGGACTTTTTGATAGAGCTTTTTGCAAAGGCGAAAAAAGAGGGGCTTCATACTTGCTTAGATACTGCGGGGATTATGTATACCGGAACAAAGGAAGATGGCAGACCAGAGGATGAGCGAATTGAAAAGCTGATGAGTGTGACGGATTTGGTGATGCTGGATATCAAGCATGTGGAGGTGACGGCTCATAAGGATTTGACAGGACATTCTAATGAGAGAATTATCGAGTTTGCGAGATATTTGGATGCGATTGGAAAGCCTGTTTGGATTCGTCATGTAGTTGTGCCTGAGATTACAGCAAAAGAAGAAAGTCTTGCAGAAGTGGGAAAATTCCTTTCTACATTATCTAATGTAGAAAAGTTGGAAGTGCTTCCGTATCATGCTTTGGGAAAAGTAAAGTATGAAAATCTTGGAATGGAATATCGACTAAAAGATACACCACAGATGACAAAAGCTGAGGCGAAAGAAGCTGAGGCAGTGATTTTGAAATATTGGAAAAAGTAATAGTTTGGAAAAGGATGAAGATTGACAATGTTTTATCAATCTCCATCCTTTTTGTTTTAGATAGAAAAAAGAGATTATAATTAAAAAGAAAGAAACCGATATAATTAGTAGGACAAATTTTGGATTGGGGAGGTATGTTTATGTCATTGAATATTCAAATGAATGTAGTAAATCAAGGGGAGAGAAGTACATTTTTTACACAAAAAATAGAAGCAGAAAATAGAAAGACTTTTTTTGCAGGAAATACGAATCTTGGAAATGACCCGATTGCCGAAAAACGTAAGGAAGCACAGCAAAAGGCAATGAAGGTAGTGACGGATGCGTGGGAATCGGACAAAGCGATAGAAAAAAGTGTAGAAGATAGGCAAAAACATTATCAGGAAATGTTGAAAATAAAAGAAACGGCACAAGCAGAATTAAAAAGAATTGAGGAAGAAAAAGCAGAATTAAAAGAAGCTTATGGTGTTGAGGATGATTCTAAAGAACAGAAAGATTTGGAATTTATAGAAAAAGTAAAGGATTATTTAGGCGGTGATTTTGATAATGGTATTACGAAAGAAGATTTGGCAGATTATGTGGAATTACGAAAAGAGCCGTTGACGGAGTATCAAAAGAGGGCATTGGAACTTTATGATATGGCAAAGAAGTTTAAAGCAGATTTAAAAGATGCAGATGAGGGAATGAGAGATGATATTGCAGATATGAAGGCAATTGCAATAGAACGATTGAAATCTGACCCGATGTTAGAAGCAAGAAAAACAGCGGATTCTATTATAGCTTCTGCAAATGAGGAAATCATTGGTATGGCAATTCAGGAAGCCAAAGAACATATTGATGAAAAAATGGAAGAAGCCGAAGAAAAGGCAGAAGAACAGGCAGAGGAAGAAGATGTAAAAGAGGAAAAATTAGAGGATATTCGGGAAAAGAAGGCTTTACAGCAGGCGATGATTGAGGGAACAAAGGAAGCGATTGCTGAGGCCGAGGCAAGACATCGTGAAAATGAAGCAGTTGATATGCCAATGGAGGAATTGGTGGGACTTGTTAAGACAAATGGTGAGACACAGAAGGCACAGAAGGTTTTAAATGAGATAAAATACAGTATGAATTTGTTGGAAGCTGATTTAAAGGGGATTCAAGTGGATAAGGAAGTGTAACTATGAATTTTAATTATTTTCAGAAGTTGATTGTAAATGCAGAATTTGATGAGATAAAAGTAATTGGAAAGGATATAAAAAAGGAAAATTGCTGGTATCATATGCTTGGAATGACTTTGAAGGATAAAAAGGCTTTTTTGTATGTTTTGGAACTGACAGAGGGGGAAACAGAGGAAATTATATTTGATAAGGAAGAAACTCCTAGAATGTCTTTGAAGAAACAAATGCAAGTGCAGAGAGAACAGAGTTTTTTTATGCAGATTCGAGAGTTTCGGTGTGTGGACAAGGTGTATGAAACAGCAGGTGCAACGGCACAATCTATGAGATATGGTGATTATGGAGAGTTGTATTTGTTGTTTATGAAGATGTGTGCTGCTGGCTGGGAGGTGGTAAAAGAGTCTCCTTTTTATGAAGCTGGTTGGGATTTATTTTCGATGATTCAGATTGAATTTCGAGATGAGTTTGAGCATTTGCCAAAATGGGAAGATGAGATGATGGTATTGGTGGATTCTGTACCAGAAAGTAAAGAAATAGAAGTGCCTGTTTTGCTAGAGTGTGGAAAAACGCGGGAGATTCCTTTTTTATTAGAGAATGAAAAAGAGGCTGTTTGTTATATCAATAAAGTGTATTTGATGGATATTTGGAAAGAGGAGGAGAAACGATTTTCAGATACGGCTTATAGAGAGAAAATGCTTTTGCATGTAACGGAAGTGGAATTTGAGCAGATGAAAGAGAATTTTTTTCGAGTATTAGAGGAACATTGTCCGAGGGGAAAGTGCTATATGGTGGTGGAGTATGAGTGTAGTGAAGAAGATATGGGATTAAATTTTTATGATAGGGAGTATTTGGAACAGAAGCCGGAGGAAAGGAATGGAAGTGCAACGGCACTATTAATGAGAATCAAACCTGATACAGAGGTTGGGTCTCATGGATTGAAGTTAAGAGGTGGAATCATTCAAAAAGCATTATTGGATAAGGGAACAATGCAATTGGATGCAGAGTTGTTTTCTTATTATAGAATGGTAGGGAAAAGAGTGGAGAAGTTGTAGATTAAA